>JAJYTA010000107.1 GCA_021793295.1 Actinomycetes bacterium | reverse complement strand
CGGTTCGTCATCGC
Organism: Actinomycetes bacterium; assembly: GCA_021793295.1. Lineage (GTDB taxonomy): Bacteria > Actinomycetota > Actinomycetes > Jiangellales > Jiangellaceae > Haloactinopolyspora. The sequence goes on along the minus strand of JAJYTA010000107.1, from coordinate 14,431 downwards.
CTTGCTCCAGGGCGGCTACATCATGCTCGGCACGACGCTGCTGTTCGGGGTGACCTGGGGTGACGTGCTGCTCGCCGGGCTGATCCTGAGCGTGTTCTGCCTGGTGGCCGCCGCAGCCGCGATGGTCATCGGTTCGGTGATGGACAACGACTCCGCCGCTTCCGGAGTCGGCATCGGCGTCGGGCTGGTGCTCGCCGGACTCGGCGGATCGATGCTCCCGCTGGAGCTGTTCCCGGACAGCCTGCGCACGGTCGCTGACTTCACGCCGCACGCCTGGGGATACGAAGCGTTCGCCGAGATCCAACGGCATGACGCCGGCTTGATGGACATCCTGCCGTCGCTGGGGGTGCTGGCCGGTATGGCGGTGTTCCTGCTGGTGCTCGGATCGTGGCTGCTCCGCCGCTCACTCGCGCGCGCTCTGTGACCCTGCACCCCGGCGGCTCGCGGTGGCGTCACGACCGCGGCCGAAGAGCCCGTCCGGGTCGTAAGCGTCGCTGTTCTGGAGGAGTCGGTCGCGGTTGCCGCCGACGTGCCGCGGCGACCACGGATCGAGCCCAGGCTCGGGGAAGTTCGGAAACACCTGGCCGGTTCCGAAGGGACGCGCAGTGTCGTACGACGCCTCGAGCCACCGCCGTGCCGCGGCACGCTCGGCGTCGGTCGCCTCCGGATGGATCACCGTCGCATGCTTGAGCAGGAACCGTTCGGCGCGGTGGGCGAAGGCCGTGGCGTCGACCGCAACGCGGTTGTACGCGCCGCCCCACGGGCTGAAGTCGAGTTCGCGCGACTCACCCGGGACCAGCCCTGCGGTGAGGTTGTCAACCAGCCTCGCGACCGCTTCGCGCGGCATCGATCGCCGGAAGAACTCCGACCGGCTGAGCATGTCACCGTTCGCAGGAGGCTCCTCCGCGTGCGCCGCGACGGGTAGCTCTTCGGACAGGTAACGCTTGGTCTCGCGGAACGATGACTCGTGCCGAACGGACGAGCGCGGATCGGTGCCCACCTGCGCGACGAACGGCTCCAGCAGTGCCTCGGCGTCGCTACCGGTTCCGATCAAGGAGCCGAAGACGTTCACGACCGGCTGGCGCGACCCGGAGCCCGACACCGTCATCAGCAGGCTGGCGGCGAGCTCGTCCGGACCGGCCGGCGACCAGGACTGCCACGCGGTGAGGACGTCGGCGGCCTGGTGGTGCGACCAGGTCAGATGGAACGCGGTGGTCCGCGGCTCCGGCACCGTCGCGAACACCAGTGACGTCACGACGCCGAGCGTGCCACCGCCGGTTCCGCGTAGCGCCCAGAACAAGTCCGGCTCGCGCTCGTCGTCGCAGACGACCACCCGGCCGTCGGCGAGGACGACCTCGGCCGCACGCAGGCTGTCGCACGTCAGGCCGTACGTGCGACCCAGGACCCCGAGACCGCCGCCGAGAGTGAGCCCCGAGACCCCCACCGACGGCCCGCAGCCCGCGGGTATCGTCACGCCGCGCCGGCTCAGCTCGTCGTAGACGGACCCGAGGCGAGCCCCCGCGCCGACGACGGCCCGGCCGGCGGAGACCGTGACGCTGTTCATCGGCGACACGTCGACGACGATGCCGCTGGAGGACGACCGCCCGGCGAAACTGTGCCCGCCACTGCGTACCGCCAGCGGCAGCCCCGCCCGGCGCGCGAACGCGATGGCCTCAACGACGTCGGCGGGGCCGGCACACCGCACCACGGCCGCCGGCCGGATGCCGCGGTAGTTGGCGATGGCCGGGACCCGGGCGACGTCGTAGTCGGCGTCGCCCGGGCGCAGCACCTCGCCGTCGATACCGGCGGCGAGGGCCGCCCACGACACGGCCATCGATCTCGTCATCGCTCGATCATGGCATGCGGGTCCGACAACACCGGGCTCGTCACTCCAGCAGCGCCGGTGTCTCCCAGTCCTTGCCGAGCACATGATGGTCGAGGAAGGCGAAAACGGTCTCGTACCAGAGCTTCGCGTGCTGCGGCGTGAGGATCCAGTGGTTCTCGTCCGGGAAGTAGAGGAACCGATGCGGCATCGTGCCGTCCTCGGCCTCGGCCTGGGTGGCGAGCTCGAACCACAGCCGCAGCGCTTCGCCGATCGGCACGCGATAGTCCTTGTCACCATGAATCACCAGCATCGGGGTGGTGATCGAACCGACGTGCTGGTGTGGTGAGTTGGCCGCGGCCATCTGCGCGGTCATCTCCTTCGTCCAGTAGAACGCGGCGTCGGTGGTGGGTCCGAACTGGTCGAGCGCCCACAGACTCGCGTGCGTGACGATGGCGTCGAACCGGTCGGTGTTGCCGGCCACCCAGTTCGCCATGTATCCGCCGAAGGACCCACCCATCGCCGCGGTACGAGACTCGTCGATGTCCGCCCGTGCCTCAGCGGCATCGGTGATGGCCATGAGGTCGGTGAACGGGGCTTGGCCCCACTTGCCCCAACCGCGCCGGATGAAGTCCAGCCCGTAGCCGGTCGACAGCGCCGGATCCGGCAGCAGGACCGCGTAGCCACGGGCCACGGCGTTCCACGGGTTCCAGCGCCACGACCACGCATTCCACGACCCCAGCGGCCCGCCGTGGATCCACAGCAGGAGCGGAGCCGGGCTGGTCTCCGACACGGCGTCCGGCAGCGCCAGCCAGGCCCGCACCCGGGTGCCGTCCTCGGCGGTGGTCTCGAGCTCGGTCAACCGACCGGGCAGTTCGGGCGCCGGAGCCGGAGCGGGCAACGGCACGGAGTGCTGATCGGCGACGTTTGCCGCCAGCCGGACCGGAGTGGGCGGCTGGGCATAGGACGAACGCAACGCATAGACCGTCGAGCCGTCGGGCGAGACGACCGGGTCGCTGTAGGCGAAGTCGTCGGCGCTCAGGCGAGTCACCGCGCCGTCGGCCACCTCGATGCGGAACACCGGAGCGCGCCCGTTCTCGTCAGCGGACACGATCAGCGCGGAGCCGTCCGGTGTCCACACGGGAGCATCGGGGAAGCGGTCCCACTCGGCGGTGAGCTCGCGCAGCTCGCCGTCGGCCAGCGAGACGACGACGAGATCGAGGTCGATGGGCTCGTGCGGGGTGGAGCGCCGCTCGCGCACGACCGCGACGGTGGAGCCGTCCGGGCTGATCTTCGGGGCGGCGAACTCGAAGGCCGGGTCGTCGGCGAGCACTCGCCGCTCGCCGGTGGCGACGTCGATCGCCACCAAGGCCGGCCGATGACCACCGCGCTCGTGCACGTTCCACGTGGTCACGACCGTGGATCCGTCGGAGCTGATGTCGTAGCCGGCGCTGTCGAGCGCGGGGCCGGCATCGGGGGTGAGATCGCGCAGTTCGACGACGGGATCGTCCAGTGGCGTCTCGCCGTCGGCCAGCGCTCCGGCGAACAACCGTGGCGCGTCCGGGCCGAGGTCATGATCCCAGTGCCGCACCGGATAACGCTGGTGCAGGATCGCGTTGACCTTCTTCTCTTTGCGCTCCTTGCGCTTTTTCTCTTCGGACTCGACGTCGTTGGACGACGGGAACGTGGCGGACGACACCACGACCGTGCCCGACTCGCGGGCGACGGCCACGCCGCCGATACCGCCGGGTCGCTTCGCCACCACTCGCGCTTCGCCGCCCTCGACGGGCAGCAGCCACAAGACCGGAACGGAGTCGTCGCCTGCATCTGCCGAGGCTGCGGGGTCGGGCCGGGCCGAACCGAACAGCAGCGAGCCGTCCGGCAGGAAGGCCGCTCCGCTCTCGCCTTTGGCGCTGCGGGTCAATCGCCGCGCAGGGCGAGCGCCGGTGGGGTCGATCTCCCACAAGGCCGTGACGTAGCGCGTGCTGTCGGCGTTGAGGGTGGACACCGTGGTCACCAGGCGCGTGCCGTCAGGCGACAAGGCCAGGCCGGCGGTTCGTGGTAGCGCGACGTAAGCGTCCAGGTCGTGGAACGGGGTGGTGGGTGTTTCCGGGGTTTCCGGCGTGGTGTCTGTCGTCACCCGTACTACCTATCACGCTTTGCTGGGGAAATGTCCGGCGCGTGCGGCTCGGTGTCAGGCCGGCGGAGCGGTGCTCGACCGGACCACCAGCTTCGTCTCGACCGTCGTCACCGAGGTCTCACCGTTGATCCCCGCGGTCAGTTGCTCCAGCAGCGTCCGCGCGGCGATGCGCCCCTCCTCCCGAACGTCCTGGGCGACGGTGGTCAGCCCGAACAGCCACGACATGTCGTGGTCGTCGACGCCCACCACCGACAGGTCCTCGGGGATGCGCAGGCCACGCCGATTCGCCTCGTACATGACGCCCATGGCCACCTCGTCGGAGACCGCGAAGACCGCCGTGGGCTTCACCCGGCGTTCCCACAGCTCGGCGAAGGCGGCCACGCCCGCTTCCACGGTGAACACGGCCGGCACGGTGAGGTCGGGGTCGGGTTCCACCCCGACCTCACGCAGCGCTTCCACGTAGCCGATCCTGCGGTCCGGCGACACGGGAAAGCCCAGCCGATCGTCCGGATCCCCGCCGGCGAAGGCGATGTCGCGATGGCCGAGCTTGATCAAGTGCTCGGTGGCGATCCGGCCGACCGCGACATCGTCGATCCGCACGCTCGGCAGGCCAGGCACGATCGGCCCGACCACCATGACCGGGCGATTCATGGCGTGCAGCGCCTCGACCTCGTCCGGCGTGAGCGGCAGGCTCGTGATCAGTAACGCGTCGACCCGTTTTCGCAGCAGCTGCATGTCGAACACCCGGTACCGGTTGGTCGCCACGTCGGAGACGTCGTAGCGCAACACGTCGTAGCCCTGCGCATTGAGAACCTCCTGCGCCCCCTGGCTCACTGCCGTGAAATACCAGCCGCCCCGGGCGACCGGGGAGACCACGCCGACCGCGCCGGTGCGTCCGGTGGGCAGCGCCGCAGCGCTGGGCGAGGCGACGTAGCCGAGTTCGGCCGCGATCTTGCGCACCTGCTCTCGTGTCGCGTCGGAGACCCCCGGCAACCCGCGCAGGGCGCGCGACACCGTCGCCACCGAGACGCCGGCCCGAGCGGCCACGTCGACGATGCCGGTCATCTCACCCGTCCAGAATCCGCTCGCCCATCCCGTGTCACCCCCGTGTCACCCCTTGACGCTTCCCGCCAGCAGACCGCGGACGAAGAAGCGCTGCATCGTGATGAACACGAGGACCGGGATGATCATCGACACGAACGCTCCCGCGGAGAGCAGATGCCATTCGGTGCCCCGCGTGCCGACCAGTTCCGCGATACGCGCCGTGAGCGGGGCCACGTCGGAGGTGCTGCCGGCGAACGTCAGCGCCACCAGCAGGTCGTTCCAGACCCACAGGAACTGGAAGACGCTGAAGGCGGCGATGGCCGGAAGAACCAGCGGCATCATGATCGCCCGGAAGATCTTCACGTGCCCCGCGCCGTCCACGCGTGCGGCCTCCACCAATTCCGCCGGCACTTCTCGCATGAAGTTGTGCAGCAGATACACCGCGAGCGGCAAGGCGAACACCGAGTGCGCGATCCACAACGGCCAGAAGGTCCCGTTCAAGCCGGTGTCGACGAAGATCTGCAGCAACGGGATCAGCGCGATCTGGATCGGCACGATCTGCAAGGCGAACACGGCGATGAACAGGGTGTCGCGGAACGGGAACTTCATCCACGCGAACGCATAAGCAGCCAGCAGCGCCAGCGTCACGGGGATCACCACCGACGGCACGGTGATGACCACGGAGTTCACCACGTACGTCGACAGCCCGGTCGCGCTGCCGAACAGCACCTCACGGTAGCTTTCCAGGGTCAGCTGCGGGTCGCTGAACCAGTTCCACCATCCGTTGCCCTTGATGTCGTCCTCGGGCCGGAATGACGACAGCAGCAGCCCGAACGTCGGCAACGTCCACAGCACCGCGATGACCACGGCCGCCACAGACGCCCCAGGCGACGTGAGGCGCTTGCGGGCGCGCGCCGCCGGCGACGCGACAGACGAGCTGTCCCAGCCGTCGCGCACTTCGGGCGTCACCTTCACCGTGCTCATCGGATGTCCGCCTTTCGCAACTGCCGAATGTTGTAGATCACGATCGGGATCACCATCACGAACAGCACGACCGCCAACGCCGAGCCCAGCCCGTAGTTCCCGCGGACGAGGCTCTGCGTGTAGAACTCGTTGGCCACGATGCTCGTCTCGAACTGACCCCCGGTCATCGTCCGGACGATGTCGAAGACCTTGAGGGTGGCGATCGAGATCGTCGTCAGCACGACGATCAGCGCCGGGCGGATGCTCGGGACCGTGACGTAGCGGAACATCTTCACGCCGTACAGCCCGTCCAACCGGCCCGCCTCGACGATGTCCTGGGGAATCCCCTTGATGGCCGCCGACAGCACCGTCATCGCGAACCCGGCCTGGACCCAGATCAGGATGACGATCAGCAAGAACGTGTTGAGCGGCGCGTTCAGGATGAACTGTTGTGGTTCGAAGCCGAGCCAGACCAGGACCTGGTTCAACAGGCCGATCTGCTCGATGTTCTGCTGGTCCGGGCGGTACTCGTACACGAACCGCCAGATGATCGAGGCGCCGACCAGCGAGATGGCCAGCGGCATGAAGATCAGCGACTTCGCGAACGCCTCGAATCGCGAACGGTCCACCAGGACGGCGTACACCAAGCCGATGAGCGTCGCCGACACCGGAGCGACGAGCACCCAGAACAAGGTGTTCCGCAGCACGATCAGGAGGTCTTCGCGCTCGAAGAGGGCCTGGTAGTTCGCCAAGCCGAGGAAGTTGTCCGTCGTGCGGTCGAAGAGCGACTGATACCCGGTCCGCACGGCGGGGTAGATCAATCCGACGGCGAGCAGCGCGAGGGCCGGCACGACGAACGCGACGGCCTGAACGAGGTCGGCGCGGCGCCGGACGCGTCCGACCAACAGCAGGATGAGGCCCATGGCACCGGCGAACAAGGCAATGGCCAGCGCCATCTGGGCAAGCTTCTCAGCGGTATCCATGACTCCACCTGTGATGCCTGCCCGGGGCCGGCCGCGTGGCCGGCCCCGGGGTTACGGGTGACGGGACGACTACTCCGGCCAGGTGTTCTCGATCTGGGTGAGCACATCCTCGGTCTCGGCCCCGGTGATCCAGTCGACCATGCCGGTCCAGAACGAGCCGGCACCGACGTCGCCGGGCATCAAGTCGGAGGCGTCGAAGCGGAACACCGCCTCCTCGTCCTGCAGCAGTTCGGCCGACAGGCGGCTGATCGGGTCCTGGTAGTTGTTCAGGTCGACCGCGTTGTTGGCGCTGACCCAACCTCCGAGCGAAGCCTTGAGGTCGGCCCACTCGACGCTGGACACGTAGTCCTGGAACGCCTGGACCTCAGGACGGTCGTCGAAGGCCACGGCGAACTCACCAGCGCCCAGCACGGGGTTGCCGTGCTCCTCGTTGATGGGCGGCAGGTAGAAGGCGTAGACGTCGCCGTCCTCGGCGATGTCGGTGCCTTCGGGCCAGTTCGGTGCGTAGAACGACGCGGCGCGGTGCAGGTAGCACTGCTCCTGGAGGATGGGCAGGCCGGCCTGGTTGACGTCGGTGGTGGCGATGCTGGAGACGTCACCGAAGCCACCGTTGACGTAGTCGGGGTTCTTCAGGATCTCCCCGGCCTGGTTCACCGCGTCGACGATCTGCGGGTCGTTGAACGGGATCTCGTGGGTGTACCACTGGTCGTAGACCTCCGGACCGGCGGTACGCAACAAGATGTCCTCGATGAAGTCCGTGGCCGGCCAGCCGGTCGCGTCGCCCGAGGCGATCCCCTGGCACCATGGCACGCCGCCGTTGTCGACGATCTCGTCGGACAGGGCGACCAGGTCGTCCCAGGTCTCGGGAATCTCGTAGCCGTTGGCCTCGAACGCGGTGGGTGAGTACCAGACGAAGGACTTCACGTTCGAGCCCACCGGCGCGGCGTAGAAGGTGCCGTCGACCGTGCCGTACTCCTTCCAGTCCGGAGAGAAGTACTCGTCGACGTTGGCTTCCACACCCTCAGGTGCGGGAACCGGAGCGCCGCTGTCGCGGACGATGGTCTGCAGTAGACCCGGCTGGGGCAGGTAGGCGATGTCGGGCGGGTTACCACCCTGAATGCGAACCTGCAGCTGCGCCTCGAACTCATCGGAGGACTCGTACTTCACGTCGACGCCGGTGCACTCCTCGAAGCCGACGTAGGAGTCGATGTGTGACTGGTCCTCGGGCGGGGTGATCGTGCTGTAGATCGTGACCGTCGTGCCTTCGATGTCGCCGTACGTGTCGGTGTACTGCTCGAAGTCCGCGCAGTCGACGTCGCCACCGCCGGCGGCATCGGCGTCGCCGCCATTGTCGTCATCGCCACCGCAGGCAGCCAGGACGAACGACAAACCGACCACGGCGCTGACGGCGACAGGGCCGCGCCGAACGTTGCGCATGACCATGATGTTGCCTCCTTCCCAGGGCTCTGATCCGAGCGCGGCGCTCGAACCCATGGGTGAACGAAAACGTTTACGCTCCGGAAGCGCAAGGGCCTAACGGCAACTTCGCCGTAACGATTACGTCACGTCAGTCCTGGGCAGTTCCTGACCAGGACTTCGGATCAGAGGTGCCGGCGGGAGGTCACGACGCGGAACCGAGGCGCGATGAACGCGGCGTCGGTGAAGCACGCGTTGGCCGCCGGATTCGCACCGGTTCCGTGCAGATCGGAGAACGCGGCAGTCTGGTTGACGTAGACGCCGTCGGTGAGATTGACCGACAGCGACACCCCCGCCTCGATCGCGGCCGCCTCGGCGGCGTCGATCACCGCGGGGTCGGTGGAGTACACCGACGCCGTCATGCCGCCGTGCTCACGCACCGTGGTGGCGAACCGGTCGAGGGAGTGCTCCGTCGAGTCCGTCGCGATGAGGAAGGACACCGGGCCGAAGCACTCAGCGGTGTAGTCCGTCTCGGCCGCGGCGTCGACGGCGACGATGGCCGGCGTGCGCATGGTGGCCTCGGGCCAGGCCGGATGCGTGATCGAGCGCGACGCCAGCACGGTCCCACCCCGTCCCGACATCGAGTCGACCCGTTCACGCACGCCGTCGTTCACGACCGCGCCGAGGATCTCCACGGCTCGGGCATCGTCGGCGAGCAACTTGGCGACCGCTTCGGCCAGGGCGGCGCCGAAGGCCTCGAACGACACGTGTCCCTGCTCGGTGGTGATACCGCCGACCGGGACGAAGATGTTCTGTGGAGCGGTGCACATCTGCCCGGTGTAGAGGCTCAACGAGAACGCCAGGTTGGCGGCCAGGCCGCTCAGATCGTCCGTGGAGTCGACGACCACGCTGTTCAAGCCGGCCTTCTCGGTGAACACCGCGGCTTGCCCCGCGTTGTGTTCCAGCCACTGCCCGAAAGCCGTCGACCCAGTGTAGTCGATGATCGCGACCTCCGGGCGCACGGCGAGCGCGGCGGCGAGCCGGTCGGCCGGATCTTCAGCGGCGAGGGTCACCAGGTCGGGGTCGAGGCCGTGCTCGACGAGGACGTCGCGCGCCACCTGGACCGTGATGGCCAGCGGCAGGACCGCACGAGGATGCGGCTTGACGACGACGGCGTTTCCGGTGGCCAGCGACGCGAACAAGCCGGGCCAGGAGTTCCAGGTGGGGAACGTGTTACACCCGATCACCAAGCTGACACCCCGCGGCACCACGTGGTAGGTCTTCGACATCCGCTGCGGTTCGCGCTTGGCCGGCTTCTCCCACTCCACCGATGACGGCAGGCGAGACTGCTCCATGTGCGCGTAGGCCACTGCCTCGAGCGCGCGATCGAGTGCGTGCGCGCCCCCGGCTTGGAAGGCCATCACGAAGGCCTGGCCCGATGTGTGCATGACGGCGTGGGCCAGCTCGAAGATGCGCGTGTGCAGCCGCGCCAGAATCTCCAGGCAGACCGCAGCCCGCCCGTCGACACCGGCCGCGCGCCAGCTCGGCATCGCCGACCGGGCTGCCGACAGCAGCTGCTCCAGCGACTCGTCGGCGGCTGGAACCCGCGGATACCGCACCCCGAGCTCAGGACCGAACGGGCTGCGCTCGGTGGCCACGACGCCGCGTGCGCCCGGCGTGTGCAGCGGGAAGTCGGCGCCCAGCCAAGCCTCGTACGCGGCCGTACCCTCGCCGGCGGCCTGCTCGCCGTAGACCCGCGGGCTCGGCGACTCCGGATAGGCGGAGTAGAACTCGCGGCTCCGGACGGCGTGCCGGGCCTGCTCGAGGAGATCACGGTGCCGTTCGAACAGTTCACCCAGCGACATCGGCGGGCCTCCACGCTCTGTGACAGAATGACGCATGTCTTGCTTTACTCTGTCACATCCGGAAGGATGCGACCAGGCCGGATCGACGCTCCCGGACAGGCTTGCATGACCCCGATCGACCCCACCGCGGCTGTCGGCATCGTCGGCGCGGGCACCATGGGATCCGGAATCGCCCAGGTGGCCGCCGTCGCCGGGCACGAGGTCCGGATCTACGACGCCCAGCAGGGCGCTGCCACGCGCGCCGTCGGAACCATCGCGGCGAGCTTGGCCCGCGCGGCGGCCAAGGGCAGGTTGTCCCATGACGCCGCCACAGCGGCGACCGACCGCGTGCACGCGGTGCGCTCCGTGGCCGATCTCGGCGGGTGCGAGCTGGTGATCGAAGCGGTCGTCGAAGACCTCGGCGTCAAGCGATCGCTGTTCGCCGATCTCGAGCAGGTGTGCCCGATCGAGGCGATCCTGGCCAGCAACACGTCGTCGCTGTCGATCAGCGACGTCGCGGCCGATCTGCACCGGCCTGGGCGGGTGGCCGGGCTGCATTTCTTCAATCCGGCGCCGGTGCTGCCGTTGGTCGAAGTGATCGCAGGCGAGCACAGCGACCCCAAGGTGCTGGACGTCCTCGTCGCGACGGCACAAGCCTGGGGAAAGACGCCGGTCCGAGCGGCGTCCACCCCCGGCTTCATCGTCAACCGCGTCGCCCGCCCGTTCTACGGCGAGGCGTTCCGGCTGCTCGAGTCCGGGATCCTCGACGCCGCGACGATCGATGCGATGCTGCGCGAATCCGGCGGGTTCCGGATGGGCCCGTTCGAGCTGGCGGACTTGATCGGCCACGACGTCAACCTGGCCGTGAGCCGGTCGGTGTGGGAGGCCTTCGGCCGCGACGCGCGGTTCACGCCGTCGGCCCTGCAGCAGCGGCTGGTGGACGAGGGACGCCTCGGGCGCAAGACCGGCGCGGGGATCTACCCAGCGGACCGGCCGGCCCCGGCTGCGTCGGTGCCGAGCACCGGCCGCGGCGGCGACAACGACGCCCACGGCCGGCTGGCCGCTGGACCCGACGACATGTCCTGGCAGCTCACCGCTGGCGACGTCGTGATCCGCCCCACCGACGGGCGGACGGCGGCCCAGCACACCGCCGACGGGGCGCACACCGTCGTCCTGGCCGATCTGGCGTTGGACTACGCGAAGGCGAGCAGGATCGGCATCGCCGCGCCCCCGGCCGCCACGACGCACCAGGTGGAGTCCGCCATCGCAGCGTTGACCGATCTCGGCTACCAGGTGAGCGTGCTGCCCGACACGCCTGGGCTGGTGGTCGCACGGACCGTGGCGATGCTGGCGGCCTTCGCTGCCGATGCGGTCGATTCCGCGGTCGCCACGGCCGACGACGTCGACACCGCGATGCGCCTGGGGGTCAACTACCCGCGCGGTCCGTACGCGTGGGGCGAGGCGCTGGGCTGGAGTTGGGTGACCGGCGTGCTGGACGCGCTGGCCGACGCCGAAGATCCGCAGCGCTATCGGGTGTCACCGGCGCTGCGGGCCCGCGCCGCGGACACGCCGGCTCGCCGTGCCGCTGCGGCCATGTGGGCCGACGACGCCGCCTCGCAAGCCCTGGGCATGACCATCGAGCAGGTGTCCCCCGGACAGGCGGAGGTCAGCATGCGGGTTCGTGACGACATGGTCAACGGGCACGGCATCTGCCACGGCGGGCTGATCTTCGCCCTGGCCGACACCGCCTTCGCCTTCGCCTGCAACTCGTACAACCGTCGCACGGTGGCGCACAGCTGCGACATCACGTTCGTGGCCCCGGCGCGCCAGGGCGAGCAGCTCCTCGCCCGGGCTTCCGAGCGCCACCGCGAGGGACGCAACGGGATCTACGACGTCACCGTCGTCCGCCGCAGCCCCGGGGGTACTGCCGACGACCTGATCGCCGAGTTTCGGGGGCGGTGCCGCGAGATCCCCGGGACGCTCGTCGACGAGGAGGCACATCGATGACCGAGGCGTTCATCGTCGACGGTGTTCGTACCCCGATCGGGCGCTATGCCGGCGCGCTGTCGACCGTGCGTCCCGACGATCTCGCGGCGCACGCGCTGCGCTCGCTGCTGCGCCGGCACCCGTCGGTGCCTGCAGCGGCCGTCGACGACGTGGTGCTCGGCTGTGCCAACCAGGCCGGCGAAGACAACCGCAACGTCGCCCGGATGGCGGTCCTGCTGGCGGGGTGGCCGCACACGGTGCCGGCGACGACGATCAACCGGCTGTGCGGCTCCGGGATGGATGCCATCGCCTACGCGGCGCGGGCGGTGCGGGCCGGGGAGGCCGACGTCGTCGTCGCCGGCGGGGTGGAGTCCATGTCGCGGGCGCCGCTGGTCCTGCCGAAAGCGCAGGCGGCCTTCGACCGCGGGCAGGCACACGTGTACGACACCACCATCGGCTGGCGGTTCGTCAACGCTGCGCTCGCCGCGGTCTACGGCACCGACTCGATGCCTCAGACCGCCGAGAACGTCGCCGCCGAGTACGACGTCTGCCGGGCCGATCAGGACGCCTTCGCGCTGCGCAGCCAGCAGCGGGCGGCCGCGGCACGCTCTCGCCTGGCCGAGGAGATCGAGCCCATCGAGGTGCCGCGCCGGCGAGCTGATCCGGTCGTCGTCGAAGCCGACGAAGCGCCGCGCGACACGTCGGCCACGGCGCTGGCCAAATTGGCGCCCGTGGTGTCGCCGGAGGGCACGGTAACCGCCGGCAACGCCTCGGGTATCAACGACGGCGCGGCGGCGGTGCTGGTGATGAGCGCCCCGGCGCTCGAGCGCTACGCCTGTACGCCGATGGCGCGCATCGTCGGCGTGGCCACCGCGGGCGTCGAGCCGCGGCTCATGGGGCTCGGGCCGGTGCCGGCTACCCAGAAACTCCTGGCGCGCACCGGTGTCGCGCTCGGCGACATCGGCGCCGTCGAGCTCAACGAGGCGTTCGCGGCGCAGTCCCTGGCTTGCCTGCGGCTGCTGGGCCTGGCCGACGACGCCGACCACGTGAACCCGAACGGCGGCGCCATCGCGCTCGGGCACCCGCTGGGCATGAGCGGCGCGCGGATCGCCTTGTCCGCGGCCCGCGAGCTGCTCCACCGCGACACCCGCCACGCGTTGGCCACCATGTGCATCGGCGTCGGGCAAGGGATCAGCATGCTGCTCGAACGCCCGTGACCGTCGGTCGACGATCACGGGCGTTCGGGCAGGAGAAGGGTCTGCGCCGCCTCAGCTCCACGCCAGGGCGTTGCCCGGGTCCTCGAGCAGCGCGGCGACGTCGGCGAGGAAGCGCGAGCCCTGCTCGCCGTCGACGAGCCGGTGGTCGAAGGACAGGCCCAGCGTGGTGACCCACCGCGGTTTCACCGTGTTCTTGTGCACCCACGGCTGCTTGCGCACGGCACCCAGCGCCATGATGGCGGCCTCGCCGGGCGGCAGGATCGGCGTGCCGGTGTCGACCCCGAAAACCCCCACGTTGGTGATCGACATGGTGCCGCCGAGCATGTCCTCGGTGGGCGTGGTGCCCGCACGAGCCGCTGCCGCAAGGTCGTTGATGGCGACCGCCAGCTCGTGCAGCGACAACCGGTCCGCGTCCTTCACGTTCGGCACGACGAGCCCGCGCGGCGTGGCCGCGGCGATACCGAGGTTGATGTAGCGCTGCACGACGATCTCACCGGCGTCGTCGTCCCAGCGCGCGTTCACGTCGGGGGTGCGCCGCGCCGCGATGCACATGGCCTTGGCCAACACGGCGAGCACGGTCAGTTTGACGTCGGCGAACTCGCGCGACTTCTTGAGCCGCTCGACCAGCTTCATGGTGCGCGTGACGTCGACGGTGATGAACTCCGAGACGTGCGGCGCGGTGAACGCGGACTGCGTCACCGCCTTCGCGGTGGACTTGCGCACCGAACGGATCGGGATGCGCTCCTCACGGGGCAACCCGTTCCAGCCGAGTCCGCCGGCGCTGGCAGGAGTACCGGCCCGAGCACTGGTCGGAGCGCTGGCAGGAGCGCTGCCGGTCACGGTCGCCTGGGCCTGCCGCGCCGCTTGAATGTCCTCGCGCGTCACGGTGCCGGCGGGTCCGGTGGGCGTCACCGTGGTGATGTCGACACCCAGGTCTTTCGCCAGCTTGCGAACCGGCGGTTTGGCCAGCACCGAGACCCGCTGTGCCGGCGGATCGCGGTCTTCTATATCTCGGC
>JAJYTA010000312.1 GCA_021793295.1 Actinomycetes bacterium | reverse complement strand
CTACGACTATGCCACCGGCGAGTCGAACGGCCGGTACGACTGCGCGGGCGGACCGGTCAACGACTCGCCCAACAACACCGGGCTGACCCAGCTGCCGCCGGCCCAGCCGGCCTGGATCGCCTACCCGTACGACGAGTCCACCGACTGGCCCGAGCTCGGTACCGGCGGCCGGTTGGCCCTGCAGGGACCGCGGTACCACTACGACCCCGACCTCGACTCGGAGACGAAGTTCCCGGAGTACTTCGACGACACCGACATCGTCGCGGAGTGGACCCGCAACACCGTTTTCGAGGTGAAAAGCGATGCCGACGGCGCCCCGGCGATCATCAACCGGCTCTGGCCCTCGGGCACGTTCAAGCGCCCCATCGACTTCGAGTTCGGCCCCGACGGCTCGCTCTACCTGGCGGAGTGGGGTACCAACTACGGCGGTTCGGGCCGGGGCGACCCCAACGACGACTCCGGCATCTACAAGATCAATTACGTCCGGCCGGGCGAGCGGTCCCCCGTCGCGATGGCTCAGGCCACCCCCACGTCCGGGCAGCCGCCGCTGACGGTGCAGTTCGACAGCGCGGGCTCCTACGACCCCGACGAGGGCGACACCATCACCGTCGCTTGGGATTTCGACGGCGACGGCACCACCGACTCGACCGATCCCGCCCCCACGCACGTCTACGCCGACACCGGCGACGTCGCCGCTCGGCTGACGGTGACCGACTCCACCGGCCGCACCGGGATCCGCAACGTGCCGATCACGGTGGGCAACACCGCGCCGGTGGTCGAGATGGTCCGCCCGCTCGACGGGCAGGTGTTCACCTTCGGCGACCCGATCCCGTTCCAGCTCGACATCTCCGACGCCGAGGACGGCACGGCCGAAGACGGCGGGATCGATTGCGGCACCGTCGTGACCCAGCCGAGACTCGGCCACGACGAGCACGGCCATCCGCTAAACCTGTATCACGGTTGCGCAGGCACGATCCGGTCGATCGTCGACGAGGGCCACGACGCCAACGACAACACCTTCTACATCGTCGACTCGACCTACACCGACAACGGCGGCGACGGCGTCAAGCAGCTCACCGGCGGGGACTCGGCGATCCTGCAGCCCCGGTTGAAGCAGGCCGAGCACTTCACGTCATCCGACGGCGTGGAGGTGATCGCGACCAACGAGCCGGACGGCGGCCGGATGCTGAGCCAGATCGATCACGGCGACTACGTGTCGTTCGAGCCGGTCAACCTGGCCGGGGTCACCGAGCTGCGCTTCCGGGTAGCCGCGGGTGAGACGGGTGGCACCATCGAGGTCCGCACCGGTTCCGTCGATGGTCCGGTCCTTGCGACGGTGGACGTCGAGCCCGGCGGCGACGGGCAGCGGTTCCGGACCCACACGGTCGAGGTCAGCGACCCGGGCGGCAGCCACGAGTTGTTCCTGGTCTTCACCGACACTCCCGGTGCGGAATCGCTGTTCAGCCTCGACTGGGTCAGGTTCTCCACCCCGCTGGTCGAGCCACTCGGTGTCGCGTATCGCCACCTGGGTCGCTTCGACACCGTGATCGAGGACAACGCGGCGGAGCTCACCGAGGAGCAGCGCACGTACCTGGCCGATCTGTCCGGGCGGATCACCGAGAACCTCCTGGCCGCCTGGCCGGCCGACCCGGCGAGCGAGACGTTCACCGACGGCGCGGACAACGTGCTGAAGTTCAGTAGTGACGGGCAGCGCTGGATCGACCGGCAACTGGCTGACGGGGCGTTGCCCCAGCAGGTCGCCACCGCTCTCGCGGGGCCGCTGCAGGAGGTCCAGGCCGCCGCGTCGCAGACCGCGGCGCGGCTGCGGCAGGCCAGCGTGACCACGACGAGCGAGGTGTCGTCGGCGGTCGGTGGCCAGACGGTGCGGGTCACCACGACGCTGTCCAACGACGGCGACACGGCGTTGCGTGCCGCCGCGCTCGCGCTCACCGTGCCGGACGGCTGGACCGCCGAAGCAGTGGGGCCGGTCACGGCGAAGCAGGTCGAGCCCGGAACGTCGTTCGCGGCGTCGTGGGATGTGACGGTGCCCGACGACACCCCCTTCGGCACCGTCCGGTTCACCGGTAGCGCGTCATACCGGCACGCCGGCACCGCCGACGCCACCATCGCCGACCCGCTGGACTTCGAGATCCGGCCGCCGTTCGAGCACGAGGTGCCGCTGGCGGACATCACCGCCACGGCCAGCTCGTACCAGAGCGGCTACGAGCCCGAGCTCGCCATCGACGGCGACACCGTGACCATGTGGCACACGTCGTGGGATCCGTACGACGCGCCGCCGCAGTCGCTCACCCTGGACCTCGGGTCCAGCTACCCGGTCAGTGCTCTGCGCTACGTGCCCAGGCAGGACGGCAACCCCAACGGCCACATCCCCGAGTTCCGGGTCTGGGTCAGCTCCGACGGGCAGGACTTCCACGAGGCCGCCCACGGGACCTGGACTGCGGACGGGACGGTCAAGTACGCCTCGTGGCCGGCGGAGTCGGCGCGGTACGTGCGGTTGGAGGCGGTGGACGGCAGCAACGGCTACGTCGCGGCGGCTGAGGTCGCCGTGGCCTACGCCGAATAGAAAGCTCCGGGCGTCCGCTGTCGCCGAGACAGCGGACGCCCGGAGCTCACCGAGTCAGCCCA
>JAJYTA010000106.1 GCA_021793295.1 Actinomycetes bacterium | reverse complement strand
CGGGAAGGAACCCGCCGAGTTCACGTCCGTGGAGCCCACGCTCGTGCCGGGCGCATCGGTGGGCGCCGCCAAGACAGCGGCGTGATCACGGACAGTCCGGCCATCACGGCGGGCGGGTCTCGGTGTCCACGGGGACGAGCGTGAAGGTGTGCTCCGCCGTGTCGCGCACGGCGTCCTCGCTCGAGCGCATCGGCAGCGTGCCGCCGGTGCGCCACAGTTCGGTCTGATCGTGGTAGTGCTCGTGAAACGGGTGCCCGCTGACGCCGGTCAGGTCGATCCAGCGGGAGGCGTCCAAGTCACCGAGATCGACGATCATGCGCATGGACGGCACCCAGACCGTCTCGTAGCCCTCGGCTGCGTCCCATCCGGTGGCCTGCACGATCGACGGGCCGCCGCCGACGTCGTACGGTCCACGGTTGAACAGCCACTCGATCGCGCCGAGACCGGACGTGCCGAAGGTCTGCTCGGTGAGCGTCAACGCGTGCAGGCGCCCCCACTCCCACGCCGAGGCGTCCTTACCCTGCCGCACCGTCATCTCGTCGCGTGCCTCACGCACCGCCGCGATGAGGATCAGGTCGCGATCTTCGACGACATCGTCGGTGTTCACGTCGTCCCAGAACGCGTCGCGGGGATGCTCCAACAGTTCTCGGACGACTTCGAACCAGCGGCCCTGGCCGTGTGGACGGAACTGTTCGGGCAGGTCGTCGTGGAAGGTCAACTCGAGCACGTTGCGCCAGACGGCGTTGAAGTAGGCCGCCGCCGCGGAGTCCGGGTCCATGGCGTGGTCCCAGTCGTCGAGCAGGCGTAGCCCGTCGCCGTAGTACCCGCTCGGCGCCTCGAGCTCGCGCAGGTACGGCATCAGGATGTCGGCCGCCGCGCTGTGCGTGTCCATCTGGATCTCGACCATCGTGTCGGCGTCGAGCTCCTCGCCGGACTCGATGGCGGCGGCGAGCAACTCGTTGATCCGCCCAGCGCGCTGTCCGGCGTCGAAGTCGGCACCGAGCAGGAACGGGTAGCGATCGCTGGTGACCGGCTGGTTCGCGGTGACGATGTAGCCCTGCGATGGGTTGAGCATGTTGGGTAGCTCGTCGAAGGGGACGAATCCGGCCCAGTCGTACTCGCCGGTCCAACCCGGAACGGGGTAGCGGCCATCGCCCGCGCGGCGGACCGGGATCCGTCCGGGCGCCTGGTAGCCGATGTTGCCGTTGACGTCGGCGTAGACGATGTTCTGCGCAGGTACCTCGAACGTCGACGCCGCCGCACGAAGTGACGCCCAGTCGTGGGCGCGGTTCAGTGCGAACAGCGCGTCGGCGGTACGGCCCGGATCGAGCGCCGTCCAGCGCAGCGCGACGGCGTATTCGTCGCCGACATCTCTGATGCGTTCGTCGTGATCGGACAGCAGCGGGCCGTGGGCGGTGGAGCGGACCGTGATGGTGACGTCGTCGCCGCCGGCCACCTTGATCGTCTCTTCGCGCGTCTCCATCGGCACCCAGGACCCGCGGGAGAGATACGTGTCACCCTGGACCTGTTCGAGATAGAGGTCGGTGACGTCCGCACCCAGGTTGGTGAATCCCCAGGCCACGTTCTGGTTGTGGCCGATGACCACGCCTGGCAGCCCGGCGAAGGAGTAGCCGGTGACGTCGAAGGGGCAGGCCTGGCTCACCTCGCGGCAATGCAGCCCCACCTGATACCACGTGGACGGCATGGTGGGCGCCAGATGTGGGTCATTGGCCAGCAACGGTGTGCCGGACGCAGTATGCGAGCCGTCCACAACCCACGAGTTGGACCCGATGCCGGGCCCGTCACCCAACAGGGCCGGCGCCGCGTCGAGCTGTGCCGCGGCCGCGCGCAGCGCCGGTACGGATTCGGCTAGCACCGGCTGACCGTCCATACCGACCAGTTCGCTCGGCGGGGTCGGGTCGACGTATTCGTCGTCGACGATCGGCTCGCCGACGTCGGCAGACCACTCCGGATACAGCTGCTCGACCCGCTCGACCGGCAACTCGGCGGCGAGCAGCGCCCGGGTGATCTCGTCCTCGAGGTTGCTGCGCAGATCCCAAGCCATGGCCTTCAGCCAGCTCAGGGAGTCGATGGCCGCCCAGTCCTCCGGTGAGTCGTCCCCGCCGAGCAGCCCCAGCAAGGTGTAGGCCACGCCGAACTCGCCGCCGGAACGTCCGGTCATCCACGCGTTGACGCCGTCGGCATAGGAGTCGAGGTAGCGGCGCGTCTCGGGCCGGATCAGCGGCAGTTCCTGGCCCGCGGTTCGCCGCCAGCCCAGGGTGCGCACGAACGTGTCGGTCTCGACCTGGTCCGCCCCGAACAGCTCGGACAGCCGGCCGGCGGTGATGTGGCGGCGAACGTCCATCTGCCAGAACCGGTCCTGCGCGTGCACATAGCCCTGGGCGCGGAACAGGTCTTCGGGGGTGTCGGCGTAGATGTGGGCGATGCCGTGCTCGTCGCGGACGATCTCGACCTCGGCGGTGAGCCTGGGCACATAGTCGCGGCCGTCGTAGTCGGGAAACGCCCTGCGCACCGACCACACGCTCAACACCGTCGCCGCCACGAGCGCCAGCACGACCAGACTCGCCACGACCGAGAACGAGATGACGATACGGCGGCGGGTCACCGAGACAGCGTAGGCGACGCGCCGAACACCGAGAATGGGCGGGCTCACGCCACGAAAGGCTCAGACCTTTGATCTGCGATGTAAAGGCTCTGTCCTTGCCTATCCTCATGACAGGTTCTACCCTTGCGTTCATGCCCTACGTCCTCACGGTCGACCAGCGCGGAAGCCAGCGCGAGCGCGACCTCGTCGACGAGGCTCTCGACCAGATCCAGACCCTGGTGCCGAAACCGGTCCTGTCGTTCGAACGCACGGCCGGCGACGAGTTCCAAGGGCTGCTCGACGATGCCGCGGCCGTCCTCGATGCCGTGCTCATGCTGGTGCGCAGGGGGGCGTGGAGCATCGGGGTCGGCATCGGGCCGGTCGAAGAACCGCTGCCCGCGAGCACCCGCGCCGCCCGCGGGCCTGCCTTCGTCCGGGCTCGCGCCGCCTTGGACGAAGCCAAGCAACGCCCCGACCACGTCGCCGTCATCGGGGGCGCTCGCCCCGCCGCCGACGCCGACGCCGTCCTGACGCTGCTCGCCGCGGTGAGTGCCCGCCGCAGCGCAGCCGGGTGGGAAGCCATCGCCCTGGTGGAACAGGGGTATACCCTCGCCGAGGCGGCCGAGCGGCTGGGCGTCAGCCGCCAGGCCGTGGGCCAGCGACTCACCGTAGCGCTGTGGCATCAGGAGCAACAGGTCCGCCCGGTGCTCGTGCGACTGCTCGCCGACGCCGATACCGGTTGAGGAGGTCGGGGTTGTGAACGTCATCGCCGTGGTGCTGCTCGGCGCGACTGCGCTCGCCGGCCTGGTGATCTGGCTGCTCGTCGAGCGGCGCTCCTTCAGTACCCCGACGTTCGTGGCGCTGGCTGCCGTACCTGTGCTGTTGCTGGGCGTAGCCGCCCTGTTCGGCCTCGGCGGCTCCGAGAGTGGCGACACCCTCGGCCACGTCGCCAGCGCCACCGGCGTCGCCGTGGCGGCCTCGACCGGCGGGCTCGTCGCGACCGCCATGCTTCGTATCGCCGACCGCCGCGATCGGCGTGATCGCCTGAACCTCGCCGCCGGCCACGACGACGAACCTGCGAGCGTCGCGGACGTCTCCGACCCACGCACGCTGCGCGGCGGCGCGTCGATCGGCGTCCTCGAGCGCATCGCCGTGGTGACCACGCTGCTGGCCGGCTGGCCCGAGGGCCTGGCGCTGATCCTGGGCATCAAGGGCTTGGGCCGGTACCCGGAGTTGAATCGGCCACCGGCCTCCGAACGGTTCATCATCGGCACGCTCGGCAGCGTGCTGTGGGCGGTCGCCGCGGCCGGCGTCGTCCACACCGTGCACACCTGAGACCCGCTCGCGACGAGGCGTGGGACCGCTCACGTGGACAATCCACCCCTCGAAGGCGCATCATTGGCAGTCGAGGGTTGAGAGTGCTAACTCCGCCACCGGATCCAGGAGGACCACGAGTGCCCACGTACCAATACACCTGTACCGAATGCGGCGAATCGCTGGAGGCGGTCCAGAGCTTCACCGACGATCCCCTGACTGAGTGCCCCGCCTGCGCAGGCCGGCTGCGCAAGGTCTACTCCGCCGTGGGCGTGGTGTTCAAGGGATCGGGCTTCTACCGCAACGACAGCCGCAGCGGCGGCGACGGTGCCAAGAAGTCGGCCAGCAGCGAATCGTCCAGCTCCAAAGACTCGTCGTCGAGCTCGTCGAGTGGCTCCGATTCGTCCGCGTCGGACTCGTCGTCGAAGTCGGATTCGTCGTCCGGGTCGAAGTCGACCGCCAGCACTCCCGCAGCCTGAGCCGTCCCGACCGAAATAACTCGATCTTCGCCTGTGGACAACCGCCCGACGACGGTCCGGCGCGCCTAGCGTCGCACGCATGGACAGCATGCGTGCCGCCGCGAAACGGATCGTCACCACGGCGTCGTGGCATCGTCGGCTTCTGGCCGGCGGGGTCGCCGCGGCGGCCATGGCCCTGGGCATCGAGGCCGCGTCACCGGCGCCGCCACCGCGCGTCGAGGTCACCGTGGCCGCCCACGACCTCGGCGGCGGCACGGTCATCGCGGCCGACGACGTGACCACGGCGAGCTTCGCGCCCGGGTCCGTGCCCACCGGCGTGCTCGGCGACGATCTCGAAGGGCGGGTTCTCGCCGGGCCGGTGCGCGCCGGCGAGCCGATCACCGACCGACGAGTCCTCGGGCCCGGGCTGCTCGACGGCTTCGGCGCGGATCTGGTGGCGGCCCCGGTGCGCATCGCCGACGCCGGGGCCGTCGGCTATGTCCGCCCCGGCGACCGGGTGGACATCCTGGCGACGACCGTCGACGGCCTGGCACCGGCCCAGGTGCTGGCGCCCGACGTGCCCGTGCTCTCACTCACCGCCGCGGGTGGCGCTGCCGCCGACGGCGCCCTGATCCTGGTGGCGGTCGCACCGGAACAGGCCGGCGACCTCGCCGCCGCGGCCGTCACCTCGCGGCTGTCGTTCACGCTCAAATCCCGACGGCGTGGGCGGTCATCGACTAGCGTGTGATCCGCTCTGACCGGTCTGGACACGAGAGGTGCACCGTGCTCACGGGATTCAAGGAATTCGTCAGCCGCGGCAACGTCGTCGACCTCGCTGTCGCCGTCGTCATCGGCGCGGCGTTCACCCAGATCATCAACGCCGTCGTCGACGGTTTCATCAATCCGCTGGTCGCGGCCATCTTCGGGGAGCCCGATCTCACCCAGGTCGGCAACTTCACCATCAACGACGCCGACTTCTCCATCGGGTTGATCCTCGCCGCGACGTTCAACTTCCTGGTAGTCGCGGCTGCAGTGTACTTCGTGATCGTGATGCCGATCAACAACATGCGCGAGCGCCGCGCGCTCCCCGAGGAAGTCGAAGAACCCACCGAGGACGTCGTCCTGCTGCGCGAGATCCGCGACGAGCTGCGCCGACGCCGCGTCTGACGCTCGCGGTCAGGACCAGTGCGGCGGGCGCTCCGCGAGCAGCCGCTCGTCGTTGGAGTCGTCGCCGTCGCCCCAGCCGCTCGGGGACTCGTCGGTCGTGACGTCGGGCAGCACCTCGAAGTCGTCGTCCCACTCGGGCCCGGTGCTCATCAGCGTCTCCTGCCTGGGTCAATCGAGGTCGCCGACTTCGATACGAGCCAGTCGGCGTTCACGAACCAGGCTGTCGACGTCGACCTCGGGTACGCCCGACTCGTGCCACAACGCCGCGAACACGCCGGTCACGTCCCGCTGGCTGAGCATGCCGACGAGTTTTCCGTCTTCCACGATCGGCAGGTGACGAATCCAGTTCTGCGCCATCATTCGCGCAGCCTCGCGCACCGAGGTGTCCGACGACACCGTGATCAACTCGGTCGACATGACCGATTCGATGGACTCGGTGTCGGGATCGGCGCCGCGCGCGATGGCCCGGAGGATGTCGCGCTCGGTGACGATTCCGACGATGGTGGACCCGTCGACGATGACGAGTGAGCCGGTCTGCTGGCGCCACATCGTCTCGGCCGCGCTGCGCAGCGTGCCGGTGGTCGAGTCGGTCACAGCGGCACCGGTCATGATCTCGGCGACACGCACGAATATCGCCCCCTGATTCTCAGCCGACTAGGCCACCAGCGTAGAACACCGATGGCCGGGTCCGGCCATCATTTGGCGCGAACCGCCGATCGAGATCACAACGCCGGCGCCCCGGCACGCGCCACCCGCACGGCGTGGCGCAGGACGTCGGTCGTGCGCGCGTCGTCCGGTGAGATGCCGAGCTCCATGGCGAGCGCGTCGGCGACGTCGTCCTCGGGGCGAGCCAGCCCGTCCGATTCCACCCAGCGGGCCAACGCGGCCAGCTCCCGGCCGGTGTACTCGCTGACCGAGCGACCCCGGACCAGCAACGGCCGCGTGCCCGAACGCCGCGGGAGGTCGTCGGAGGCGGCCTCGTCGGCGCCGGTTCGCTCGCCGTCCTCGGCCGGCTCGTCGGCTTCGGCGTCGGTCGCCTCGGTTTCAGTCGACTCGGCTTCGGTCGGCTCGGTTTCGGTGACCTCGTCGGCGGGCATCCCCGCGACGATGTCGGCTTCGGCCGCAGCCACCGCCCAGTCGTAGGCGTCGGCGTCGGCGACGGCCTGCTCGTAGGCCGCGCGCAACCGCGCAACCTCACCGTCCGGGTCGCTCGCCCAGGCGGCCGACCAGACGCGATGCACGTTCCAGCCGAGCCGGCGCAGCTGCGCCGGGCGCAGTCGTTCGCGGACCCGCGTGTCGGTTCGGGCGGCGTAGGCGGCGCCGTCGGTCTCGACCGCCAGGACGAACCGGTCGCGCCGGGTGGGATGCGACACGGCCACGGCGACGCCTCCCGCTCCGCCGTACCCCGTCACCACCCGGGCCGGGATGTCGTCAGCGCGCAGCCGTTCGGCCACGACGGCGGCCAGCGCGTCAGCGTCGTGCCGGTCGTCGTGGTGTTCCTCGACGGTGTTCTGGTCTTTCTGAACGTAGGTCAGGAACTCTCCGAGCGCCTGGCTGCCGGGCGTGGTCAGCCGACGCGGGCTGAGGTCGTCCGCGCTGAACGTGGCCACGACGGTCAACCGTTCCCGCGCGCACGTCGTCGCCGCGGTCAACCGTCGTTCCCCGCCGGGACGGCCGAGCGCGCCGAAGCGGTAGAGGATGCGCCCGTCGACCGACCGGCCGTAGCCGAGGCTGAGGATCACGGTGTCGCGGACGTCGCCGCTGACCTGCTCGACGTCCTTGATGAAGAACGGCTCGGAGCGATCACCCCGGAGGTACGTGGCGACCTCGGGAGCCCGGATCAGCGCGTGGCGCAGCGCGGTGTCCAGCCGCTCCGCGTGGCGTGGCCCCAGGGTGACCACACCGAGGCTCTCGTGCGGGCGGGTGCGCACGTGCGTCAGGATCAGCTCCACGACGCGTTCCACCTCGGCCGACGAGCTGTCGACCGGGTCGTCGGCCACCGGTGTCGCCTCGACCACGTCGAGCGAGAGGCGGCCCTGCCCGCCGACACCGGGAACCGTGGTCAGCCGCCCGGAGTAGACCGTCTTCGCGGCGAATCCGACCAGCCGGTGGTCGCGGACGCGGTACTGCCCGGTCAGGGACCGTTCGGGGAGTACACCGCGGAGCATGTCGACCACGGAGGCCGGCGGGTCCTGCGCCCAGGGGCCTTCGTGCTCGTCCGGGTCGGGCGCGGGTTCGACGGCCGTGCTGAACGCTGCTCGCGCGACCTCGTCGTCGCCCATCAACACCAGCCGTTCGCCCCGGGCCAGACAGGCGATGGATTCAGCGACGGCCAACCGGCCGGCGTCTTCGACGATGACCACGTCGAACAACTGGCGTGGCGGCAACGCCTCGGTGACGGTCAACGGCGAGACGACCCAGCACGGCACCGCGGCCAGAGCGACCTCCGGCGCCTGCTCGACCAGCTCTCGGGGTGTCGCCGGGGCACCGTCGCCGCTGAAGCCGGTCAGCACCGCGGCCTGGCCCTCGTGCTCCTCGGCGGTGGCGGTGAACGTCCGGTGCCTGGCTTTCAACACCTGGGCGGCACCGGCTTCGAGGTCGGCGACGTCGGCGGCACAGAACTCGTCGATGATCCGCTCGTGCTCTTCCCGGTCGAACCCGCCGAGCACGGTGTCGTCGCGGCGCCACAGGTCCAGCAGCGACGCATGCCACGCGTAGTCGAACACGTCCTCGACCTGCTTCGCTCCGGCCTCGCGGCGGCGTAGCTCGGCGATGACGTCGTCCAGGCCGGCCGCCGAAAGGTCCGCCTGCAGGGCATACAGCCGCGGCAGCGAACGCAGGTGCCGTTCGTCCCCGATGAGCTCGTCCAGGCGCTTGGCGGCCATGCCGACCGGGAGATCCACCAGGTCGGAGGTTCTCGGGTTGCCCTGTTCCAGGACGCCCAGCTCGCGGCGGACAGCGGCGGCCGCCTCGACGGCGTCGGGCAAGTGCGGCCCGGTGCGCGGCGGCTTGCTGTCGCGGGAGCGTTCACGCCAGGTGGCCAATTGGGTCCGGGCGGCGAGCAGCTGCGAATGCAGGTGATGGCGCTCGTGCCGGCCCGGGCCGACGAGTTCGGCGAGATGACGACGCAGCCTGCGGCGGGCGAGAAAGCCGAGGGTGCTCGACGTCTCGGACCGGTACGCGCGGTCACCGGTCGCAGCGGCGAGGTCGTCGAGCGGCTCGTCCCAGATCTGCGCGCCGAAGGTGTCGATGGTTGCGGCGACCGCGGCGAGGAGGTCGACGACCTCGAGGCATTCGGCGACGGTGCCCGGGCCGGCCAGACCGACTTCGACGGCCGCGCGAGTGGCGGAGTCACGCAGGCCCGGCAGGTGGCGTGAGCGCAACTCCGTGGCGGTGTACAACAGTTCGGTGGCTTCCTGGGCCGATGCGACCTCCGAGCCGTACCAGGGCGACGTACTGTGCCCGAGCGTGAGCCCCTCCAGGTCGGCGTACTCACGCAGCCTCGCTCGTACCGTGTCGGTACGTCCGGCCGCGGTGAGGGCATCAGGCGCGATGCGCGCCGGGGTTCGCGCATGCTCGGGCGCGGTCGCGACGTGCACCATGGCCTGGTAGGCCGACGTGCGCCAGGGCGGGCGCACCTTGTGCAACGCCTGGTGGTAGGCGTCCAGCGCTGCAGCTGGCTTGGCCGCCGTGGCCGGCGGGTCGTCGCTTTCGGTGGTTTCGTCGGCGGCGAGGCGCTGGGCGGTCTCGACGATCTGCGCGACAGCCTCGGCGGGGCCGGTACGCCCGGCGTCGAGTACCAACTCGTCCAGGCCGACCGAGGCGAGCCGGTCCACCAGGCTGTTCAGGGTCGCGCGCTTCTGTCCGACGACGAGCACGCGTTGCCCGCGACCGACCAGCTCGGCGACCAAGGCCGCCACCGTCTGCGTCCGTCCCGTTCCCGGAGCTGCCTGAACGCGCAGGTGTCCCCCACCAGCCACCGCGGCCACGACGGCATCCTGCTCGGCGTCGGTGTCGAGCACCGTGAATCGCGGTTCGACGGGCTCACTCGGCTGGGCGAGGGCCGACACCGAAGGCGCATGCCCGGCCAGCGCGGACACCACGTCGTGGGACTGCAGGCTGACGCCGAAGGCCGCGAGATCGTTGGTCAGGGCGAGCGGCGCGGTGGTGAAGGTGGCCAGCACCGCCCGGTGAGCGATCGAGAACCCGTCGACCACGTGCGGCGGAGCGAACTCGCGTAGCCGTTCGACCAGCGTGGCATAACGCAGCCGGCCCGCCGGATCACGCAGGTCGTCCGCGTCGAAGCGCAGGCCGAGCTGGATGTCCAGGGCGTGCAACAGCACGGGGTTGACGAACGGGTCGTCGGCGATGGTGATGACGAAGTCGGTCTCGGCCGGGTCACGCGCGGTCACGGTGGCTGGGCGCAGCATCACCGGCGCCGTCGGCCGGCGCGCGGCGAACGGATTGGCCCACGTCGCGATGCCCACGGCCAGGAAGCAGGCCGGCAGGCCGCGTTCCTCACTCAGTTCACGCGTCTTGTCCCGGATGGCGCGGACCGAACGCAACGCCGACGTCCGAAGCGGCTCGTACGGGAAGAGCTTGGAGATGACGACCGGCGTGCCGGCGAGCAGGGCCTTGCGCGCCTCTGGCTCAGCGGCAGCGAGGTCGAGGGTGCCGACCTTGAGGTCTCGATACGACAGCAGCGGGTCGCGTCCGCCCAGGGCGGAGACGTCCTTGCTCCACTGCTCGACAGCCTGGGTCACCAGCTCCGTGCGGGTCGGAGCCGGAGCGGCGGCTTCGGATCGCAGCGTACTCACGGCAGATGCTGGGTCGGGGCCGGATACCTCACCAGGCTGAGACTAGTTCGAGAGCGGGCGAGAACGGTGCAGGCAGGCCGAGCCGAGTGGGACCAGTGTGGTCGATCCGCCCACGAGGGCGCATCATGGCGAGTTACAGTGACGGCCGCGTCGGCTGCTGATGGGAGGTAGTGGAGTGAAGCTGCTCGAGGACGTGTCCTCGTCGGTCACGCATCGCCCGCCGCCACGTCGCGGCGCGATGACCCTCGCACTGACGTCGGTGCTGCTGGTCCTGGCCGCAGCAGCGGGTTTGATCGCCGTGATCAGCAGCGGAGGTCTTGACGACGGCACTGCGACGCGCAGCGACTGGGTGGCTTCGGCGACCCAGGTGTGCTCCGACGTCGCGGGTGAGCATCCGATCATGACCGAGGGCGCCCCGGCGCGTACCGCGCCCGACAACCTCGCCGACGTTGCGGCCGGCACCCAGGCGCTGGCCAGCGGTATCGACGAGCTTCGCGCGCCGGCCGACGACCCCGCCATCGACGAGCTCCTCTCCACCGGCGAGCGCGCATCCAGCCAGTGGAGCGCGTTGGTCGACGGGACGGCCGAGGTCACTGCGCCGCACCTGGCCGAAGCGGCGGACCTGACCGCCGCCATCGTGACCGGGCTGAACGAGCTGGGCGCGGACTGTTCGGCGCTGGGCTGAGCTGCGCTCAGGTAGTCTGCAAGGATGAACGTCCTCGTGCCCTCGTGGTGGCTGCCGGCACCGGCGGCCTGAGTCAGCACGTCCATTGCACGGCCGCCGCACCGGCGGCCGCTGCACGCGAGGACATCCGCTGGTTCGCGGCGGCATCGACACCGCCAGGAGACCACCGTCATGACCGTCGAACCAGCTCAATCCACCGCCCTGATCGCCGACGAGTCGGCCGTCGCGGCCGATCCCGCCAGCCACCGCGTCTTGACCGGTGACCGGCCCACGGGACCATTGCACTTGGGCCACTACTTCGGCACCCTGCGCAATCGCGTCCGGCTGCAGAGTCTCGGCGTCGACACCTATCTGGTCGTCGCCGACTATCAGGTCATCACCGACCGGCAGTCGCCCGGCGAGATCGCCGCCAACGTCAGCGAGGTCGTCCTGGACAACCTCGCCGTCGGCATGGACTCCGAGCGCACCACCATCTTCCCGCACAGCCAAATCCGTGCCCTCAACCAGTTGATGCTGCCGTTTCTCTCCTTGGTGTCGGTCGCCGAACTGCAGCGCAACCCGACCGTGAAGGAGGAGGCGGAAGCGGCCGGGATCTCGTCCATCAGCGGGCTGCTGCTCACCTATCCGGTACACCAGGCCGCCGACATTCTTTTCTGTCACGGCACCCTGGTCCCCGTCGGCGACGACCAGCTGCCGCACGTCGAGCAGACCCGGCTCATCGCCCGGCGGTTCAACGACCGCTACGCCGGCGGCCGCCAGGTCTTCACCGAGCCGCAGGCGCTGTTGTCGCCGGCGCCCCGGCTGCTCGGCGTGGATGGCCGGAAGATGAGCAAGAGCCGCAACAACGCCATCGAGATCCGGGCCACCGAGGACGTGACGGCGCGGCTGATCCGGCGGGCCGTCACGGACGCCGACCGCCGGATCACCTATGACCCGGATTCGCGTCCCGGGGTGTCCTCGCTGCTCATGATGGCTGCTCTCGTGACCGAGCGCAGCCCGCACGAGGTGGCCGACGACATCGGTTCCCGCGGCGCGTCGGCGCTCAAGGCGCACGTCACCGAGGTCGTCAACGAGCATCTGCGACCGATCCGCCGGCGCCGGGCCGAGCTCGCGGCCGACCCCGGCATCGTCCCCGCTGTCCTGCACGCCGGCGCGGAGAAGGCCACCGCCGACGCTGAGCAGACACTTCAGCACGTGCACGACGCGTTGGGTATGAAGTACTGAGGCCGTCACAACCCAGGGATCGGAGACTGCTCGATGACGTATGACGCGACAGGCGTGACGCTGGAGCTGGCCACCAAAGTGCTGGAGGGTCAGCCGTTCAGCACTCTGCTGGGCACCCGCCTGACGTCGTTCGGGCGCGGCGAGGCCACGCTGGAGTTGGACATCCGCGACGACCTGCTACAACAGGATGGTTACCTGCACGGTGGCGTGCTCGCCTACGCCGCCGACAACGCCATCACGTTCGCCGGCGGCAGCTCACTCGGCCCGTCCGTCCTCACCAGCGGGCTGACCATCAGCTACCTGCGTCCGGCCTCCGGCGCGCGGTTGATCGCCCGCGCCCACGTCATCCACACGTCACGTCGCCAGGCGACCTGCCGCTGCGATCTGACCGTGCACGACGACGACGGCACCGCGACCCTGTGCGCGGCGGCCCAGGGCACGATCATCGCCACCGGCAACTCGACGGCCTGACGGAGGCGGCTGGGCGGGACGGCCTGACCGGGAATTCGATCCGCGCCGGGCCGCCCGATAACCTTGGTCCCCGTCGAACGCCCTCGTAGCTCAGGGGATAGAGCATCCGCCTCCTAAGCGGAGTGTCGCAGGTTCGAATCCTGCCGAGGGCACCAGAGCGTCGTTGTTCAAACCAGCGACGTTCCCGGTTTGATCCGTCCCGTTTCCGCCTGCTGTCTGGCGGGAGAGGGCGGTGGCCTGGACTTCGGGGTTGAACAGGGCGTCGAACGGCACTCCGGGGTCGGCGTCGATAGCGTCGTCGTCAGTCACAACGAGTCGTTCGAAGAAGGCTTGGTTGGCGATGCGGCGCAGCGAGTCGTCGATGCTCATGTAGATCGCGTGTGCGTTGCCTGCCAGTGCTAAGCAGTCATCGAGGTGGGCGCGGGCCTGGTCGTACTCGATCTCGCTGGCCTCGATACGTGAGTCAAGGAACGCGATCTGCCGGGCGATCCGCTCCTGTTCGGTCTTGAGCAGGTCCAGCGGCACGGCCCCGGCGTAGTGGGCCTGGAGCAGCTTGGTGCGCTCGTCGTAGAGGCGGTCGCGTTCGGCGGTCTGTGCCTTGCGCTCGGTCTTGGCGGTGGCGAAGAGCCAGTCGAACTCGCTGGTGATCAGCTCGCGCAGCGCGGTGACGATGTGGGCGGGTATCTGCACGCGGCGGTAGTAGTCCTCGACCGCGGCCTCCACGTCGGGCACGAACATGGACTTGCGGTCACAGTTGGTGCGCTTGGAGTGCCGGCCAGCACAGATGAAGTACGGGTAGATCACTCCGCTGCGGCTGCGGGCGTTGGACAGGATCAGCCGGGAGCCGCAGGTGCCGCAGAACACGGTGCCTTTGAGATAGTGCTCGTGGGCTTGGGTCTTCGCCCCGGACGCCTGGTTGGCGGCGAGGACCGTCTGGACCCGGTACCAGACCTCGGGGGCGACCAGGGGTTCGTGCAGGCCGTCGTAGGTTGCGCCTTTGAACTGCACGTTGCCCTTGTAGTAGGGGCTGGCCAGCATCCGGTGGATCGAGGACAAGGCTGGGGCCTTGGCGGGCCGCTTCGGTGTCGGCACGGTGGTCAGGCCGCGGTCGATGAGTTCATCGCGCAGTGTCGCTACCGAGTAGTTGCCGGTGGCGTAGGCCTCGAAGGCCCACCGGATGATCGGGCCGCGCTGCGGGTCGACTTCGATGGTGCGGGCCTCGCGGCCGAGTTCGTCGCGCTTGGTGACGTTGAGGTAGCCCATTGGGGCCTTGCCGTTGGTGCCGCCGGTGACGGCTTTCTGGTTCATGCCCTTGGAGACCTCGTTGGCGAGGTTGCGGGAGTAGAACTCCGCGATGGTGGACATGATCCCATGCAGCAGCATTCCCGACGGGGTCTCATCGATGTTCTCGGTGGCAGAGACCAGCAGGACGCCTGCTTCTTTGAGGGCCAGGTGGATCGCAACGTCGTCGGCGCGGTTGCGCGCGAGCCGGTCGACTTTGTGGACGATGCAGTAGGCCACCGGGTGGGTCTTGACGTACTCGATCATCCGCATCAGCGCGGGCCGGTCGGCCTGGCGGGCGGACTCGCCGGCGTCGACGAACTCCTCGACGATGACCGCGTTGACCTCTTGGGCCTTGCGCAGGTTCGCCTGACGCTGAGCCGGGATAGAGAACCCTTCATCCTGGCCGCCCTTGGACGCCTGCTCCTTGGTCGAGACACGCAGGTAGGACACCGCCAGCGTCGTGGTCGCACCGATCTGATCGGGCGCCGACGCCAATGGAGGGTGTGTGGTGCTCATGGGTCGTGTTTCCTTCCCCAACAGGTGGGGCCAACACGAGAGCCGCGGGACTGCTCGTGCGGTGCGACGTAGGAAACAAACACGACCCGTGCCATCCGGTGCGGACGAACTGGGTAGGCCACGAGGGCTAGTGAACAAGACGCCACACCACGACCACCTGGGTGGCCGCTGGCATGCGTACGCCTCCGCCGCGAAGACCCTCCACACCTCCGATGCCGACATCGAGGTCGAACTCTTTGCCCGTAGCGGCGAG
>JAJYTA010000105.1 GCA_021793295.1 Actinomycetes bacterium | reverse complement strand
TCGTCGCGGTCTTTCAGCCAGGCGTAGTGGTCGACGACGGTGTCGCCGTGGACGTTTCGGCTGGTGGCGACGCGCTTGGCGATGGGCGGGCTGAGGCGTTCGAGATCCGGCACGAACTCGACGGTACCGCAGGTGAACTTGTTCTAGTTTCAATAGAACAATAGGATCAGAGTCATGCTCATCCGCCTGGACCCCGGCTCTACCGAGCCGCTGTTCGCTCAGCTGGCCGCCGCGATTCGCGGCGCGGTGGCGCGGGGAGAGATCAGCGCTGGTGAACGCCTGCCTGGCGCGCGCGATCTCGCCGATTCGCTGAGTGTCAACGTGCACACCGTGTTGCGGGGCTACCAGCAGCTCCGCGATGAGGGCGTGGTCGAGTTGCGCCGCGGACGGGGCGCGGTGGTCACGGCGCGTGGCGCCGGCGGCCTGGCGGCCCTGCGCCAGGCCGTGGCCGACGTCACCGGGCAGGCCCGTCGGCTCGGCCTCACTGTCCATGAACTGACCGACATGATCCGGATGGAGTACCGATGACGACGACTCGCTCGCGCCTTGTCCCCCGGACCGTTGTCGCTGCGGGGGTGCTGCCGGCCACGATCGCCGTGGCCGGTGCCGTCCTGATCCGTGGCTGGCGAGACGAGCTGCCCGCCTCGGTCGCCACCCACTGGGGCCTCAACGGCACGCCCGACGATTTCGCCGGGCCGGTTGCGGTGGCACTGTTCGTCGGCGGCTTCGGCGTCGTGGCCGCGGCCGTGGGTGCGGTTCTGGCCGTCCTCGCTCACCGCGACGGGCTGCTCGGTCGGTCGGTGGCGGCCGTGACGGCCGGCACGACGGCCTTCGTGACGGTCTTGACCACGAGTCTGGTCGCCGATCAACGCGGGCTGGCCGACGCCGGCGAGGCCGGCATCGGACCCGTGCCGATCGTGGGCTCGCTCGCCGCCGCGGTGATCGTCGCCGCCGTCGCGGGCTGGATGGTGCCACCCGGGTCCGAACGTCCGGCGTCGGGCCTTCCGGCTGACGCGCCCCGCCTGCAGGTCGAGTCCGACGAGCGAGTCGTCTGGACGCGGTCGGTGGCCACCGGCAGCTACGGGGTTGTCGTGCTGGTGGCCGGTGTGGGCGTGACGGTGGTGAGCAGCCTGCTGGCCCGCCAGTGGTGGCTGCTCGGACTCGCCGCCGCGCTGGCCGTTCTCGCCGTGCTCATGTACTCGGTCACCGTCACCGTCGACCGGCACGGGCTGACCGTGCGCGGCCGATTCGGCTGGCCGCGGCTGCGCACACCGATC
Organism: Actinomycetes bacterium; assembly: GCA_021793295.1. Lineage (GTDB taxonomy): Bacteria > Actinomycetota > Actinomycetes > Jiangellales > Jiangellaceae > Haloactinopolyspora. Next base: position 13,741 of record JAJYTA010000105.1, on the reverse strand, counting down.
GAGCAGGTCGATCACGCGGCCGTCGCCGAGGTGCACCCGATCCGCCACTTCGGCGGGTACGGATACCGCATCGCCGCCTTCGGACCGCTGCGGGGTGCGAGCGGGTTCATCCTGCGCGGCGGGCAGGGCTTGGTCGTCGACCGCGCGGACGGACGGCGCAGCGTCGTGGTGGTCGACGACGCCGAGACGGCCGCCGGGCTGCTCAACGGCCTGGTGCAGCAGCGCCTGTGAACTGGTGCCCGCGCTGTGATGTGAGCAGCGCCGGCGGAGCCGGGCGCCCGAGCGGCGCGACCTGCTGGACGAGTTCGGCGAGGTAGTCGAACACGCGATCGTCCGGCGGGCTCGGCAGGTCGACCAGCGCGAGGTCGACGCCGAGATCTGCCAGGGCCTCGAAGCGGCGTCGGGCCTGGTCGAGATCGAGGTCGCCCAGGGGGCCCAAGGTGGTCTTGACGATGTCGTCGTACGGCCGGCCCGCCTCGTCGCAGCGGGTGCGTAGCACATCGAGCTTGCGGCCCAGCTCAGGCGTCTCGAAGAAGTTGTTGGCATCGGCGTAGCGGGCGACGAGTGACATCGTCTTGCGTTCACCCATGCCACCGATCATGATCGGTGGCCGGCGCACCGGCGCGGGATGGTTGATCGGACGTTCGAGCCGGTAGTGCTTGCCCTCGAACGTGGAGTCGTCGTCATCGAACATGCGATGCGCGATCTGCAGGGTTTCCTCGAGCCGTTCGTACCGCTCGGCGAGCGGAGGGAACGGGACGCCGAGCCCGCGGGACTCCTGCTCGTTCCAGGCCGCGCCGATGCCGAGCCAGGCTCGACCGCCGGAGAGCACGTCGAGGGTGCTAACCTGCTTCATCAGCACGCCGGGATGGCGATAGTGCACGCCGGTGACCAGGGCGCCGAGCTGCATTTTGCGCAGGCGCCCGGCGGCCCAGGCCAGCGTCGTGTACACCTCGGGCATCGGGTCGTCGGGCTGACCCATCACCGGGATCTGGAAGAAGTGGTCCATCGGCCAGTAGCTGTGGATACCGGCTTCTTCGGCCTTGGTGAGGATGGAGTCGAGCGTGCGGGCGATCGCGCTGGATCCGCCCGGCCAGGAGAAGTTCATGATGTGCAGGCCGATCAACATAATACCTATATTAGCCGGCTAATTATGTTCGTGCCACCCTCGTCAGCAGGTCCCGCAAGGTGGTCCGCTCGCTCTCGTCCAATCCGCCCAGCACATCGGCGTCCGCCTGCCGCCAGGCCCGCTCCACCGGTTCCTGCAGCGCTCGTCCCGCGTCGGTGAGATGGACGATGCGCCCGCGCCCGTTCGCTGGCTCGCGACGCACATACCCGGCGCCCTCCAGGCGGTGCAGCGCTTTGCTGACGGTCGGTGGCTCCACCCCGAGCCGGGCGATGAGCTCGCTCTGGCTGATCCCGTCCTCGCGCCACAGGTTCGACAGCAGGAGGTCCTGGCCCGGATGCAAGCCGAGCTCGGCCAGCACCGGCCAGACGGCCGGGCGGGTCGCCTTCATCGCCTTGAGCAGCAGGAAGGACACGGTGTCCTCGATCATGAGGGCAACGCTAGTGCGTCAGGCGCCCCAGTGGCCGCGATGAACGACGTCGTCGACCCGTCGTCGACCTCGCTTCAGCGACGGTGATCGACGATCGGCGGCACGGTGCCCGACGGTGACGGCCCCGATAGGCGTGTGGTCGTCGGGAACGCCGAACTCCGAGCGGAACGCGTCGAGGCGCTCGGGCGGAATGCCGAAGAAGCAGGCGCCGAGCCCTTCGTCCACCGCTGTCTGCAGCATCAGCAGGACCGCCATGCCGGTGTCGATGTGCCAGTACGGCACTGGCCAGCGAGACTCGTCCCGGTCGGTCCACCCCTTGTCCGGCTCGGCGTACCGGTCCAGGTAAGCGCGCCGGCACGACATCGCCACGATGACCACCGGGGCGCGGCGCATCCCGGCCGACCAGGCGTCGGTGCCCCCACCGGACGGCGTCGCCGCGGTCCAGAACCGGGCGACATCGGTCGGAGTGTCGAGGCGCAGGAAGGCCCAGCCCTGGCTGAAGCCGGCACTCGGGGCATGAACGGCATGCTCCAGGATCCGGTCGACGACGGCGGGGTCGACCGGATCCGTGCGGTAGTTGCGCACCATGCGGCGACGGCGGACCACGTCGGAGAACTCCATGCCCGCATCATGCCCGCCCAGTCGCGTTGGCCCGGCTCGCGGCGGGCAGAATGACTGGCATGGCCTTCCTGCGACGCGCCGCGCACACGTCCGCGCGGTCCCGGCCGGCGGATCCCCGGCCCGCGATAGCGCGGTTCTGGTCGTGGTGGAGCGAGCACCGCGACCAGGTGCTCGCGGCCGCGAACGACGACCGCCGCGACGAGTTGGCCGAGCTCCTGGCGCCCGCGGTCGCCGCGATCGATCCCGCACTCGAGTGGGAGCTCACGGCCGGCCCGCCGGCGAGACTGACCCTGTCGGCCGGCGGTGACATCGAACGCCGCGCTGTCACCGAGCGGTGGTTCTCGAGCGCTCCGGATGACCCTGACGTCGAGTTCGCCCCGGCGCGCCAGGCGGTGGCCGACGGCGGCTCACCCGGGACGGTGCAGGTCGACGACTTCGACATCGACCTGTCCGAGCTCGTCGCCGGGACGGGGGTCGACCCACGCCGCGGAGCCCTCGACGTCGTCGTCCATCATCCGCTGTTCCCGCTGCTCGACGAAGACGCGCGGGGCAAGGTCGCCGCTTTGGGCCTGGCGGCCGTGCTCGGCGAGGACGACGTGCAGCGCTGGGTGGGCACGGTGACGGTGTCGGCCGATCAGCCGGTCGACGCGATCGCGATGTCGATGCTCCCGGTGGTCGTCGATCAGTTGCGGCCCGCGGATCCGTGGGTGTCGCTGCAGGGCGCCGGGCGCAAGGGCCCGGTGGTCGCGGTCGCGCGCCGGCCGTTGCTGCGCATCGATCGGCCGCTGGCGGACACCCACCTGGGCATCGTGCTCGGCTACCGCGGCGCAGCGAACGGCCTGCCGCGCGACGAAGCGGTCACCACCGACGCGCGCGAGCTGCAGGAGCGGGTCATCGAGGCCCTGGGTGGCGACGGGCCGCACGCGGTGCACGTCGGTGAAGTGACCGGCGGTCGGCACATCGTGGCGCACTTCTACGTCGACGGTCTCGAGGTCGACGTCACAGCGGCCGATCCCATCGTGCGGACGTGGTCACACGGCCCCGCCGTAGCGCGCCACACCTATGACCCGGACTGGGAACAGGTGGCGGCGCTGCGCAGCTGAAGCGCGCTGTGCGTCTTGGGGCGGCCCGGCGCGGTCGCCGGATGCTGCTGACCCGGTCGTGAAGATCGTCGTGTGGCCTACAGCTGGTCCGCCCAGGTCGTGAAGATCGTCGTGGGGCGAGATGCTGGTCCCGCACGGTCGTGAAGATCGTCGTGGGCAAAAGTGCGGGCCATAGCGGCGATTTCAACCACGACGATCTTCACGACCAGCCAAAACGGCATTCTCCACCACGACGATCTTCACGACCGCCACAGCAGCAGCGCCCGGGCACTCGTGCCTGCACGAACGGCTCCAACGGCCCACTCGGCCCGCCACGGCCCCCGTGGTTGGTTGATTTTGGGCGCCAGAGCGCCTGAAACCAACCCACCATCGCCCCGGCCGATCGACGTGCGCAAGACCACGCCTATTCACGCCTAATTCGGTGGGCGGATGTCAGTGCCGTCTGTCAGAGTTGTTCATGTCAAATCTCCCCTGCGCAAGACACGCTGTCAGAAGAGGTATGCCTTCGTGCCCGCATCAGCTCCCGATGCTGCCGTCCCGTCCCCGCTCACCCGCTCGCAGATGCTCCGGCGCGTCCTGGTTCTCGGCGCTCTCACGGCGCTCGGCCCCCTGACCGTCGACCTCTACCTGCCGGCGTTTCCGGCCATCGCCGACGACCTGCACGCGGCCGAGTCCGCTGTTCAGCTGACCCTCACGGGAACGCTGCTGGGCTTCGCCATCGGCCAGCTCATCCTCGGGCCGTTGTCGGACAGCGTCGGGCGACGCCGGCCGTTGATCGCTGCGACCATCGTGCACGTGGCGGCGTCGTTGTTGTGCGCGGTGGCGCCGAACATCGCCACGCTCGGTGCCTTCCGCGTGTTGCAGGGCATGGCTGCCGCGGCCGGTGCCGTCGTGTCGATGGCGGTGGTGCGCGACCTGTACACCGGCTTGCCGGCCGTCCGGCTGTTGTCGCGGCTGATGCTCGTCACCGGGGTGGCTCCGGTGCTGGCGCCCTCGCTGGGTGGGCAGGTCCTGCAGTTCACCGACTGGCGGGGCGTGTTCTGGGTGCTCGCCGCGCTCGGCGCGGGCCTGGTCTGCGTGGTCGTGTTCGGCCTGAAAGAGACCCTGCCCGCGGAGCGGCGCCGCTCCGGCGGCGTCCGAGGCACCCTGCGCACCTACCGGTCCATTCTGCGCGGGCGCACGTTCGTCGGACTGATGCTCACCGGCGGACTGATGATGGCCGCTCTGTTCGCCTACATCGCCGGTTCGTCGTTCGTGTTTCAGGACGTCTACGGTCTCACCGAACAGGCCTACGGCGTCATGTTCGGGGTGAACTCCGTCGGCCTGGTCATCGCCACCCAGGTCAACGCGCGGGTCGTGCGCTGGGTGCAGCCGCGGACCGTGGTGCGCTGGGCCCTGCTCGCCGCTGTGGTCGCCTCGGCGGCGATGCTGGCCTTCGCGCTGACCGACGTGTTCGGCTTCCTCGGCATCGCAGCCCCGCTGTTCGTCCTGTTGACCACGGTCGGATTCATCATGCCGAACACGCCGGTGCTGGCACTGGCCGATCACGGGTCTTCTGCGGGCACGGCCGCTGCGCTGCTCGGCGCGATGAACTTCGCCATCGGCGCGGTCACCGCGCCGCTCGTCGGCGCCTTCGGCAGCGGCACGGCGATACCGATGGCGGCGACGATGCTCGCGATGACCGCGCTGGCGGCCGGGGCGATGTTCCTGCTGGCTCGGCCGGCGCGGCGCCGCCCAGGCCGCCGAGGCGCCGGCCGGTACCGCGCCGTACCCGAGCTACACGAACACGATGCACGCAGGGCTGGGCGTCCGCAGGACCGCCCCGTCCCCGCTGGGCAAGCCGGTTGCCGGGTCGATGGAAAACGCCGTGATGTCGTCGGAGAACTGGTTCGCCACGAACACGTGGCTCCCGTCCGGCGACAGCACAAGGTCACGCGGGTGCGTACCGCCGCACGGCGTCGCGCCCGCTAGCCGCAGGTCGGCGCCGTCGACCTCCAGCACGGCGATCTCGTCCACCCCACGGTTGGCGACGTAGAGGAACCGGGTGTCGGGTGCCAACCGGATCGCCGACGGCTGGCTCTCGCCTCGTTCGGTGCCCGGGGACGTCGACACCGTACCGACCACCGAACCGGCGGTGAGGTCGATCACGCTGACGGTGGAGTCGAGTTCGCCGACGACGTAGGCGAGGTCGCCGTTGATCACCAGATGGCGGGGGCCGCTGCCCGGTGGAAGCGTGATGCGGTCCGCCTCGTCCAACTGCCCGGACGCCTGGTCGAGGGCATAGCGATGGACCGTGTCGGTGCCGAGGTCGGTGACCAGGACATGCCCGCGGCCGGACGCATCGACCGGGTCGGTCACGATCATGTGAGCGTGCGGGCCTTCCTGCCGTTCGGGGTCCGGTCCCGAGCCGCTGTGCTGCACCATCGCCGTCCGCTCACCCAGTGAGCCGTCGTCGGCGATCGGGTGCACGCTGATCGAGCCCGAGCCGTAATCGGCAGTCAGCAGGTACCGCCCACTCGGGTGGATGGACAGGTGACAGGGACCGTTGCCGCCGGTGGGACGGGACTCGCCGAGTGGCCGCAGCGTGTCGTCGTCCACCTGCCAGGCACTGACTCGGCCCTCGCCGGCCTCATGCACCGTGTACAGCACCCGGCCGTCGTCGGACATGGCCAGATACATGGGATTTTCGACGTCGTCAGCGCCGACACCGACCGGCGTGAGCCGTGCGCCGTCGACATCGGCGATCACGATTCCCTTGGCACTGCTTCCTTGGCCACCGGTGGTGGCTGCTCCGATGTATGCACGCATGGGCACCATCATTCCGGTTGCGTCCTCGCGCCGACCAGAGCGTCCAGCGTGTGGGCCACGGAATCAGCCCGGTCATTTCGCGGGCGACGGGCGCGGAGTCGAACCGCTGGAGCCTAGAAGCAGCAGTATTGTGTCAGTGCAGTTTCCAGCTATTACGTTCAGTCACGAGAAATGCATAGCCGGGGACACGGAAAAGATGTGTCTGCGCAAATTCGTGGAACTGGGCTGCGGGTTCGGAGCCGACCTGGCACGCTTGCAATTGGCCGGTGTTTCGGTAGCTCAGCGTAGTTCTTGATCACCCAGAGTCACCATCACTCTCGGCTACTCTCCGTCACAAACTGTCACGCAAAGTTATTGTTGCGTGCCGGGTTTTTTGTGTCTATCGTTCTGGGTATTCGCACCGCAACAAATGTACTCCGGCCCAATATCCACGGGGGATTGACGGCAAGAAGGACGGTGGTGTCGCGATGACACACAACCACTTCGCTGCCGGCCGGGATACGCGGTGCGATCGCGGCCTCGGGCCGTGACTCGGACCGGCGCGGCCCATCCGCCCTGCACAGGCCGCGCCGAGATAAGGGGGCGCGGTGCGCACGTCCGGGGACGGGCGCACCGCGTGCCCCAACTGAGGCAGCGACGGGTTTCCGCGGGCTGGTCCCGACGCTGCAGGTGGAGACGCGACGGGCCCTGTTGGGGGGCAGGCATCCCGTCGCGCTCTCCCGCCGTCCCGGCGCAGAGTCGGGCATTATGGGCATCTAATGCGCGTTTCGGCGCATACGGTAACGGTAACCAGACCGGACGAGCCGCGAGGCCAGGTGTCGATGCAATGACTGCTCCCCAGCCCACCCGAACAGATCAGATGACTACCGCGACCGGCGAACTCTACGCCTTCCGTGACAAGACGTCCGGAATGTGGTTGCGCTTCTACACCCCTGCGCGCCGGTACGACCTGTGGCGCGAGTACGTCGACGGCGCCCGTCGCACGTATCGCAAGTACCACGTGGAGAAGGCGCTGACGCTGCCCGAGGCAGACCTCACCTCGCAGACGCCGGTCTTCTCGGTGATGACCGACGATGCTGGAAAGGTCTGGGCTGGTTGGTACGCCAATGGCCCGTTGCAGGCGGTGACCGACGCCTACGCACCGCGCGAGTTCGCCAGCGAGCCGGTGTCGGCGTCGCTGATCGCCGGCTGGATCGACGACGTCATTCCCGAGGGAGTCCTCGAGCTCAAGGGCGCCTGGGTCGACCCGTCCACCGATCTCAAGGCGGCGCTGGCCGACCTGACGTCGCGAGCCTTCGTCCACGCCATGCACATGCTCGGTGCGAGGTATGCCTATTGCACCGCAGCCGAGCATGCGGCGCCGAGGTGGTTCAACTCCGGCGCCCGCGAGATGCCCGGTATCGTGCCGGCTGCTTACCCGGACGAGCGATACCGCACCACGGTCCTGTGGTGGGACGCGCGTACCGCGCTCGACCTGTCCACACCCGAGCAGCGATCGCTCTTCCTCGAAGAGCATCGAGAGGCCACCACCATCTGACCGCCACGAGCTGAACGAGAGGTCCGGGGGATGGGCGAGTCCGCCGGCGACGATGTCTGCCGTCCTGTCCATGTCGACGATCCCGACGCACTGAGCGACCTGTTCGCTGATCCTCGCGTCGAGGTGATCGACACCATCGAACAGCAGCGCCACGAGCTCGCGCGCACGCTGCCCGCGCCGCGGCCGGAGTTGCTCGACGAGCCCAGCCGCTGGTTCCACTACCCGTGGCGGCGCAGTGTCGTGCACCTGCTCGGTCCGGATGGTTTCCGCGCGTTGCGCTCCGATCGCAACCGCAACAAGATCACCAGCGACGAGCAGCAGCAGCTGCGTGAGCTCACGGTGACGGTCATTGGGCTGAGCTCAGGCTTCGCGATCGCCCACGGGATCGTCCTGGAGGGGCTGGCCGGCGAGATCCGGCTGGCGGACTTCGACGCCGTCGACCTGTCCAATCTCAACCGGTTGCCGGGCACGGTGTTCGATCTGGGCGTGAACAAGGCGGTGGCGGCCGCGCGCCGGCTCGCCGAGCTCGATCCCTACGTCCGGATCGTGGTCGAACCAGCTGGTGTCAACGCTGGCGCGGTCGACGCCTTCGTCGACGGCTCAGACGTCGTGATCGAGCAATGCGACTCGTTCGACGTCAAGCTCGCCGTCCGCGAGGTCGCCCGGCAGCGGCGCATCCCGGTCCTGATGGCGACGGCCGATCGCGGGTTGTTCGATGTCGAGCGGTACGACCTCGAGCCGGATCGGATGCCATTTCACGGCATTCTCGGCAAGGTGACCAGGGCGGAGCTGGCGGACATGCCCGCGTCCGAGCGAGTGCAATTCGTCCGGCAGGTGCTCGAGCCGCACCTGCTCTCTACTCGGATGGCCGCGTCGCTGACCGAGGTCCAACGAACGGTGTCGACCTGGCCTCAGCTCGGCGCGGACATCAATCTCGGTGCAGCGACCGCCGCGGCCGCCGTGCGCCGCATCGGGCTGCGATCCCCGCTGCCGTCCGGCCGCATCCGGATCGATCTGGACGACGTCTTGACTGACCCGGTCACACCGGTCACGGAGCGCTGAGCGTGGACATCGCGATCGCCATGACGATGTGAATCGGTTACGCTCCGAACATCACCAGCCGAAGTCGACGTCTCCCGGCGAAGCCGCACCGTCCGGGCATTCGAGACACAGCACGGAGCGAACGATGAGATTCGACCCGGACACGATTCAGCCACTGCTGCAAACCCTCGGTGAAGCCACAGACGCCATCACGGTGGACATCCTGGCCGTCGACGGCGCGCTGCCGCTGGTGTCGTGGGGCAGTGCATCCCGCGCAGGCCTGCGCGGACCCGCCATCACGGCGATGCGTGCGGCTATCCGTGATCTCACCCAGCAGGTCGCCGCAAGCGATGACGACTCGTGCCACGAGGCGCGCGCCGACGGATACGAACTCGTGGCAGCGCCGGTGCGGTACAACGAGTTCCGGGGCGGCGTGTGCGTCGCCCGTCGCGGCCCCCGACCGTGGTCCGAGACCGAGCTGGCGACCGTCACCATGGGTGCGCGGATGAGCTCAGCGGTCCTCGAGGCGGGCCAGATCGAGACCTCCCACGGGCGGCTGGACTCGTTGGTGACCTATGTCGCGTCCGAGTTGATGGGCGTGCAGGCCACCGACATGCAAGAGACGATGCGGCGCATCCTCGGCGAGATCGGGCGATTCTTCGACGCTGATCACGTGTGCATCCGCGACAACGACCCAGTGCGCCGCGCCAGTGTGCTGGTCGAGGAGTGGCCGCTACGCGAGGTGGTTCCCGATCCCGATCCGCTGGGTGTGGTGCCGTGGGACACCGACAACTCGGTGTTCGGGATGCTCCGCGACCTTCGGGGGCCGTTCACGATGCGCCCGGGTCCCAGCCACGCCGACTACCAGGAGCTGGTCAAAGAAGGCGCGGGCGTGGACGAGGTCTCGCTGGTGACGGTCCCGCTGATCAGCGGCGACACGACGCACGGCGTCCTGAGCATGAACCACTTCACCGACCGCATCTGGACTCGCAGTGAAGTGGGGGCGCTGGAGGCGATCGCGGCGCTGTTCGTCCAGCTCGAGCAGCGGGTGCGGGCTGAGCAGAACCTGCATCACCAGGCCTATCACGACGAGCTCACCGGGCTGTGGAATCGGCGTGCCTTCGTCGAGAACCTCGGCTCGATCCTCGAAGCCGACCCGCAAGCACGGCTCGCGGTGATGTTCGCCGACATGGACCGGTTGAAGACCGTCAACGACGTCCTGGGCCACGGTATCGGGGACAACTTCCTGTGTGCGGTGGCACAGCGGCTTCGCGACTGTGTGCGGCCGACCGACATCGTGGCTCGCCTGGCCGGTGACGAATTCGTCATCGTGCTCCGCGGCGTCGAGACGGTCGAGGCCGCCGAGCGAGCCGCCCGTCGAATCCTCGATCGTGTCTCCGAGCCGCTCGAGGTCGGCGGGCACGCCATCAGCCGAAGCGCGAGCATCGGCCTGGTCCTCAGCGGCGACGGCTCGCCGACAGTCGACGAACTGCTGAGCAACGCCGATGTGGCGTTGCTGGAGGCCAAGGATCGCGGCGGCGACTCGGTCGTGGCGTTCAACGACGACTTGAGGGCGAAACTGCTCGTCCGGGCCGATCTGGAGCTGCGCCTGCGTTCTGCGATCGCCAACAACGAGATGCGCTTGTACTTCCAGCCGGAGTTCGACCTGCGCGACGGGCGGATGACCGGTGTCGAGGCGCTGATCCGCTGGCAGCACCCAGAACGCGGCCTGCTCGCCGCCGACTCCTTCATCTCCGTCGTCGAAGAGATCAACCTGGCCGCTGAGCTGGGCCGGTGGGTGCTCGACGAAGCGTGCCGCCAGCTGGCCATCTGGAAGTCGACGTCAGCGGATCCGCCGGCCATCGTCCGGGTCAACATCTCGGCAGGCGAGCTGATCAGCGCTGATTTCGTCGGTTTCGTCTCCGGGCTGCTCGAGCGTTACGGTCTCGAACCGGCTGAGCTCGGCATCGAGATCACCGAGAGCACGGTCATGCGGGAGCTCGACGACGTCCAGGCCACGCTGAACGGCCTGCGCGGGCTGGGGGTCACGCTGGCCATCGACGATTTCGGCACGGGATACAGCTCGCTGGCCCAGCTCAAGGAGTTGCCGGTCGACATTCTCAAGATCGACCGCAGCTTCGTGTCGTCGCTGGCGGAGAACAGCGGCGACCGCGCGATCGTGGCGGCGATCGTACGACTGGCCGAGGCGTTCAACCTCACCACCGTGGCCGAGGGAGTCGAAGAGTCCGCCGCGGTCACAACCCTGCTTGACCTGGGTTGTCATCGCGCCCAGGGCTTCTTCATGTCCAAGCCGCTGCCCGCGCATGCCGTCCTTGATCGCGCCCGGAACCCGGGCGTGCCACTGCGGGTGATGTGATGGTGGAGCTGGTGTGATCGATCGTTGCGTGACCAATGAGTTGACGTTTGTCGACGGTCGGTATTCTGTGATCTGTCACGGCTCTCCTGAAGCAGGCGACAGGCATCGGGATGCAGGCGTGTCGGTGTGGGCGGTACTGGCACGGAGGACGAGGCAGCCTTTGGGAGCACGACGATGAACGATGGCGGTCCCGACTCGACTGAACACGACTTCGCGAAGATCGTCGGTGCGCGGTTGCGGGCGCTGCGCAAGCGTCGGCGGCTGTCCCTGCAGGCCGTTGAGGAGAAATCCGACGGACGGCTGCGCGCCGTCGTCGTGGGCTCGTACGAGCGTGGCGACCGGGTGGCCTCCATCCGGCGGATCGCGGAGTTGGCCGAGTTCTACGGTGTTCCGGTCGACACGTTGGTGTCCGACGGCACCGGACGGTCGACGTCGCCTGGTGACGGCAAGGTCGTGATCGACCTCGACGCGTTGCGTGATGCACCGGAAGAAGCCGAGCGGTTGGCGAGCTTCGTCGCGTCGATTCAGCGGCAACGCAACGACTTCGCGAGCCGAACCCTCACCATCCGGGCCGAGGACGTGTCGCTGGCGGCGTTGTTGTACGAGGTGTCCCCGGCGGAGTTCCGCGACAAGCTCGTCACGTGGGGTGTGCTCATCTCGTCCTGAACTCGCGCATCGGCCGGTGGGCCAGCGCGATTCCGGCGACCCCTGCGATGCAGACCAGCCCTCCGGCCGCCAGCGCGAACGCTGGTGACGTCGCGCCGGCGACCAACCCGGCGCGGAAGTTGCCGATGTCGGGCCCGGCGACGCCCACGACGTGTTCGGCCGCGCTGGCCCGGCCGCGCCGCGAGTCCGGGGTCGCCAGTTGAACGATCGCTCCACGCGAGATCACCGAGATCGTGTCCGCGGCTCCGGCGACGGCCAAAGAGCCCAGGGCGAGCCACAGCGTCTGCGACAGCCCGAAGCCGGCCAGGCCCGCGCCCCACACGCACGCCGCGACGAGCATGATCATTCCAGGGCGGCCGGCGCGCGTGATCGACCCCGAGCCGAGGCCGGCCGCGATTCCGCCCACCGCGACCGCTGACATGATCAGGCCGAGGGTTTCCGGGCGGCCGCCGAAGGTCGTGGCGTTGACCGCGGGGTACAACGCCATCGGCATGGCGCTGACGGTCGCCACGAGGTCGGTCAGCAACGTGCCGCGCAGTACCGGCTGGCGGCGGATGAACCGCCAGCCGTCCCAGATCGCGCGGAGGCTGGTCGCGGCGGTGTCGTCGGTCGGTCGCATCGCCGGGAGCTGTGCGACGCAGTAGAGCATGACGCAATACATCGCGGCGTCGACCGCGTAACAGACCGTGACGCCCCAGCGGCCCACGATCACCCCCGCGATCGCGGGTCCGGCGAGCATGGTGGCTTGGAAGCTCAGGTGGGTCAGGGCGACACCGGCGGGGATTCGGTCGGTGGGCAGCAGACGCGAGACGAACGTCCGGTACGCCGGAGCGCCCAGCGCGTCGCACGAGGCGTGGAAGGCGACGAGCGCCAGGACGAGCCACACGGCACTGAGCTGGGCGAGTGCTTGGCCGGCCAGGAGGGCCATGGCGACGACCTGGCCCGCGGTGGTGGCCAACACCAGCCGGCGACGGTCGACGATGTCGGCCAGCGATCCGCCGATCACGCTGAGCACCACCGTCGGTAGGCCGCGCACCAGCCCGATCGCCCCGACCCAGATCGGGTCGTGCGTCAGCTCCCAGACCTGGTAGAGCACGGCGACGATGGCCAGTTGCCGGCCCAGGCCGGACAGGCTGCGCCCCACCCAGAGGCGCCGGAAGGCCGGGCTGAGACGCAGTGGGCTGAGGTCGATGAGTCCTTGAGCGAGCGTCATGCGGCCGGATCCGGGGTATCGCCGAGTTGGTCGATGATCCGGTCGTGGAAGGAGCGCCGCGCCAACGCTGCTTCGAGGTCGCGGACCACCTGACTCAGCGGGTAGGGGATCTCGGCTTCGAGCTCGATCACCGCCTGCTCCGTAGCCCGCCACTCGGCTTCGAGGAACGGCACCACGGCGCGGGCCCGCTCAGTCAACTCGACCACGCGGGTCCGTCCGTCGGCTTCCCCGGCAACGGCGCGCACGAGGCCTTCGCGATGCATGGCTTTCACCGTCTGGCTCATCGCCGAATGCGTCAGCTCGAACGAATCGGCGAGTTGGCGGATCGTCATGGGCCCGCGCCGCGCCAAGCGGATGAGCGGCATGGCGAACCTGGGCCGTACGCCCGGGAGGCCGCGTTCGTCGTACAGCCGGGAGATCTCGTCATCCAAGGCGGCCATCAGGACACGCAACGGCCGCCAGCGGCTCTGCTCGGTGGGGTCAGACACGGCGGGCAAGTGTAACAGCACTTATATAAGTGCTGTCAGTATCTGCGCCTCTACACTGGCTGCTGTGGTGACGACCCTGCTCAGCGCGATTGGATCGCTGGTGACCAACGATCCGGCGCATGGTGACGGCAGTCGGCTCGGCGAGATCAAGAACGCTGCGATGGTGATCGACTCTGGCGGGCGGGTCGTCTGGGTGGGCGAGGCAACCAGGGCACCTGCCGCGGACATGTTCGTCGACGTCGGCGGGCGCTGCGTGGTCCCGGGGTTCGTCGACAGCCATGCGCACCTGGTCTTCGCCGGCGAGCGCTCGGCGGAGTTCGCCGCCCGGATG
>JAJYTA010000104.1 GCA_021793295.1 Actinomycetes bacterium | reverse complement strand
CTGAACAGCAACGGTCCAGTTGTTCGCACCGGACGTCGAGGGGGCGCCATGGCAGTGATCACGCGAGGCTTCGGCGGCCGCAGACGCGACGACGCCGATCTGCCACCAGGCCAGTACCGAACCGAGGATTTTCCGGTGCTCTCCGCCGGTCCGACACCTCGGATCGGGCTCGACGAGTGGGAACTGACCGTCGTGACCGAGACCGGCGAGCGGATCACGTGGTCATGGCCGCAGTTCACCGCCCTCCCGGCCGACGAGCCGACCGTGGACATCCACTGCGTCACCCGCTGGTCGAAGTTCGAGACGAGCTGGCGCGGTGTTTCCGTGGACACGCTGTTGGCCGACGTCGAGACCGCGGCCGAGTACGTCGTCGCGCACTCGTACGGGGGCTACACCACGAACGTGCCGCTGGAGGACCTTCTCGACGGTCAGGCGTGGGTCGCCTACGAGTTCGACGGCGAGCCGCTCGCGCCGGTGCACGGTGGGCCGGCTCGCCTGCTCGTCCCGCACCTGTACTTCTGGAAGAGCGCGAAATGGCTGCGCGCCCTGGAACTGCGCCTCGACGACCAGCCCGGATTCTGGGAGACGGCCGGCTACCACAACTACGGTGACCCATGGCGCGAACAGCGGTACTGGGGAGACTGACCTGGCAGGTCGCGACGGTCGCGGCCACCCGGATGGAGTCCGCGACCGCGCGGACGCTGGTCCTCGACGTCGACGGCTGGGACGGGCACGTGCCGGGCCAGCACGTGGACCTCCGGTTGACCGCTCCGGACGGCTACACCGCGCACCGCAGCTACTCGATCTCGTCCGCACCGGAGCACGGTCGGCTCGAGGTGACCGTCCAGACGGTGGACGACGGCGAGGTCTCGCCGTACCTCGTCGAGGTGGCCGAGCCCGGCGACCAACTCGAGGTCCGCGGCCCGCTCGGCGGCTGGTTCGTACGCCGGCCCGACGATCCGCGGCCCGCGTTGCTCATCGGCGGCGGGTCCGGCGTGGCGCCGCTGATGTCGATGGTGCGCGCCGCGACGCATCCCACCCGGCTGGTCTATTCCACGCGATCGCCGTCCGATGCGCTGTTCACCGCGGAACTGGCGGCACTCAGCGCCAGGGACGGGCGCATCGCCGTCACCTACGTCTACACGAGGTCCGTGCCGCCCGGCTGGCCGGAACCGCCCCGACGACTGGACGGCGACATGCTCGCCCGCGTCGCGTGGCCCCGCGATGTCGACTCGGTGGCCTACGTCTGCGGGCCCACCGGGTTCGTCGAGACCGTGGCCGACCTCCTGGTGGACCTCGGCCACGATCCGGCGAACATCCGCACCGAACGCTTCGGACCGACCGGAGGATGACCATGTCGACCACCAACGCCGGCGCCGACGACATGCCTTGGGTGGACGGTAATGCTCTGGCCGGACCCCTGGGTGAAGTCTTCGGGACCGATCTCACGATGGCCGAGATCACCTGCGCCGGTTGCCGGACGACTCGTCCGCTGGCCGCGATGCGCGTGTTCGACCGAGCCCCCGGCATCGTCACGCGCTGCCCCGGCTGCGAGGACGTCGTCCTGCGGATCGTGCGTACCACCAGCCGCGTCTTCGTCGACCTTCGTGGCTCGCTGGTGCTCAGCATGCCGGCGCCGACGACCTGAGCGCCGGAAAACACCCGGCCGTGATCCGAGAGACACCCAGAGATCATGAGGCACTACCGGCGCCATCGCGCCGCAAACGCCTCATGATCTCCAAAGACACGGGCTCATGCTCCCCAACGATGGCCTGAGCGTCACCCGGCCCGGTCAGCTGGAGGTCGCGGTGCGCCTGGGGAGCACCCAGTCCGGCCGCGGGAAGTGGCAGGTGTAGCCGTTCGGGTACTTCAGGAGGTAGTCCTGGTGCTCGGGCTCGGCCTCCCAGAACGGGCCGGCAGGCTCGATGGTCGTCACGGCCTTGCCAGGCCACAGGCCCGACGCGTCCACGTCGGCGATCGTGTCGCGAGCGATCTGCTCCTGCTCCGGCGTGAGCGGGAAGATGGCCGAGCGGTAGCTGGTCCCGATGTCGTTGCCCTGACGGTTCAGCGTCGTCGGGTCGTGGATCTGGAAGAAGAACGCCAGGATGTCGCGGTAGGTCGTCTTCGTGGGATCGAAGACGATCTCCACCGCCTCGGCGTGGCCGGGATGGTTGCGGTACGTCGCATGGTCGTTCTGACCACCGGTGTAACCGACCCGGGTCTGCAGCACGCCGGGCTGGCGGCGGATGAGGTCCTCCATGCCCCAGAAGCACCCTCCAGCCAGGACGGCCGTCTCGGTGCCCTCGATGCGCGTGATCTGGCCGGTGTCGTTGATTCCACTGGTCATGTTGCTTCTCCTCCGTGCTGGTGGTGCTGGCGGTGTCGCCACTGTCAACAACACACCCCGGCTCGGTTTTGGTCCCACCGTAGCGCCGTTGACACGTGCGGCCCGCCGTGGTGCACTGGAGTAACCATACCGGTCGGTATACATCGAAGGGACACATCATGCGCGCCGTACTGCTCACCGGCTTCGGAGGCCCGGACCAGCTGGAGTACCGAGAGGACGTGCCCGAACCGACACCCGCCGCGGGCCAGGTCCGGGTCCGGGTGGGCGCGACCGCGCTCAACAACACCGACATCTGGACACGCGAAGGCGCCTACGGCTCGCCGGACGACCCGTCGGCGAGCGCGGGCTGGCGACGAGAGCCCATGACGTTCCCGCGTATCCAGGGTGCGGACGTCGTGGGTCGGATCGACCAGGTCGGCCCCGGCGTGGACGAGGCGCGCCTCGGTGAGCGCGTGATGGTGGATCCGATGATCTACACCGGTGGTGAGCGTGAGCTCGTCACCACCGAGTACCTCGGCAGCGAGTGGGACGGCGGATTCGCCGAACTCGTCGTGGTGCCGGCGGCCAATGCGCACGCCGTCCAGAGCTCACTCAGCGACGCCGAACTCGCGACCTTCCCGACGGCCTACACGACCGCCATGCGGATGCTCAACCGCGCGAACGTCAGCGCTGGTGAAACCGTCATCGTGACCGGCGCCGGCGGCGGAGTCGGATCCGCCCTGGTCCAGCTAGCCACGTTGCGCGGCGCCCGCGTCGTCGCCGTCACGACGCCGGCCAAGCGCGAACGGGTGCTGAAGCTCGGCGCCGATGCCGCCGTGGACCGCGACGCGGTGAACCTGGCCGCCGAGCTGCGGCGAGTCGCGGGCGAGGCTGACGTGGTGGCCGACGTCGTCGCGGGCCCGAGTTTCTCGGCCCTGTTGCGCTCGCTGGGGCCGCTGGGGCGCTACGTGGTCGCCGGCGCCATCGCGGGCCCCCTGGTCGAAACTGACCTGCGCACCGTATACCTGCAACAACTGACCCTGGTCGGCTCGTCCTTCGGCACGCACGACGACTTCGCCCAGCTGTTGCAGCACATCAACCGTGGTGAGCTGACGGCGCCCCTCGCCGAGACGTACCCGTTGCACGAACTGACCGCGGCCCAGGCGGCGTTCACGGCCAAGGACTTCGTCGGCAAGCTCGTCGTCACCCCGGAGCCGGCGCCATGATCCTGAACCGCAACGCGATCGTCGACGACGTCCGGCTGGCCTACCGATACACGCCTGGATCGACCGGCGAGACCCTGGTGCTGGTGCATGGCACGCCCTCGCACTCCTACATCTGGCGCAACGTCGTTCCGTCACTCGAAGGACAGGGACACGGCGTCCTGGCCTATGACCTGCTCGGTTTCGGCGCGTCCGAACGCCCGACGGACCGGGACACATCGGTGACGGCCCAAGCCCACCTGCTGGAACAGCTGCTGTCGTTCCTCGACATCGCGCGGCCGACGGTGGTCGGTCACGACATCGGCGGCGCCGTCGCCCAGATCGTCGCGACTCGCCGGCCTGCCTTGGTCCGCCGGCTGATGCTCGTCGACACGGTGAGCTACGACTCGTGGCCGTCGTCGACCTGGCGCGCGATCATCCGCGATCATCTCGACGACTACCTGGCCATGGCGCCCGACGAGTTCGAAGCGATGCTCACCCGGCAGTTGACGATGACCGTCGCGGACCCTGCCCACATGACCGGCTCCACCCTCGAGGCCTACCTCGCCCCGCACCGCACGCCGCTGGGCCGCGCCTCGTTCTTCGAGCACCAGGTACGCCACTACGACTCACGACCGACCCAGCAGCTCGCGCCGCTGTTGCGCGATCTCACGATGCCGACCCGCATCGTCTGGGGTGAGCAGGACCGCTGGCAGCCCGTCAGGTACGCCGAACGGCTGGCGAGCGACATCCCGGACGCACACCTCGTCGTCATCGCCGGCGGCGGGCACTTCCTGATGGAAGACCACCCTGACCGGGTCACCCAGGAGATCCTGGACCTCCTACGCATCGACCGCTGAGCTGGCGGACCCGGCGATCACCCTTGGCCGGGGCCGTCGTATCGCAGGCCTTGACCGGCGAGCTCGGCCGCGGTGAGGACGCGAAGGACGCAGAACTCATTGCCTTCGGGGTCCGCGAGCACCGTGAAGCTCTCGTTGCCGGTCTGGCCGACGTCGGCGTGGGTGGCCCCCAACTCGAGCAGCCTCGCGATCTCGGCCTCCTGGTCGTCCGGCCGCAGGTCGACGTGCAGCCGGTTCTTCACCGTCTTGGTTTCCGGCACGCGCAGAAAGACCAGATCCGGCACGACTCCGTCCTCGGGACTGCCGGCCGGCGGCTCGAGGACGACCTCGTCCACGCTGTCGAGAGTTCGCCGCCACCCCAGGGCTTCAGCCCAGAAGGTCGCGATGCGTTGCGGGTCACTGCTGTCGACACAAATGCACTGCATACGAATGGCCATCCCTCATTCTCCGCCCCCGGGTCGGCGATCCGGCGGTCTTCTTGATCGCGAGTTCAGGTCGGTCAGCGGGTAAACCTGGGTGGTGCGCATGTCTCGAGCGCGCCTGATCGAGGAGACGAAGGGAGACTTCGTGGCCATGCCACCCATCCTGTCGGCGGCCCATGCCGTCGACGCGTTGTCCGACATGACTGTCCAGGCCAACGCCGTGACGGACTGGTTGAACGAAAGATCTGCTGCGATGATCACCGGCGCCATCAACATCGTGATCATCATCGTGGTCGCGATCGCGGTGCGCGCGCTGCTCGGCCGAGCCATCGACCAGCTGGTCAAACGGACGGTCAGCTCGCAGCAGCGAGTGTCTCGGGCCAAGGTCGCCGGACGGATCATCCGCTCGGCGAACGCCTCGCGGGCCGAGCGCCAGAAGCAACGCGCGGACACCATCTCGTCGGTGCTCAAGAGCGTGTCGACATTCGTGGTGTTCGGGGTGGCGTTCGTGACCATCCTCGGTCAGTTCGGCATCGCGCTCGGCCCCATCCTGGCCAGCGCGGGTGTCCTCGGCCTGGCGGTGGCCTTCGGTGCGCAGAGCCTGGTCCAGGACTTCATGGCCGGCATGTTCATGATGTCCGAGGACCAGTACGGCATCGGTGACGTCGTCGACGTGGGCGACGCCGTAGGCACGGTCGAGGCCGTGGGCCTGCGGGTGACGAAGATCCGCGACCTCAACGGCGGGCTCTGGTACGTGCGCAACGGCGAGATCATGCGGGTCTGCAACATGAACCAGGACTGGGCCAACGCCGTCGTCGAACTTCCGCTGGCCTACGACGTCGACCTCGAGGAGGCGACCCAGGTCATCCAGGCCAGCATCGACGAGTTCGCCGACGACCCCGAATACTCCGACCAGATCCTCGAACGTCCCGACGTCAGTGGTGTCGTCGCCATCGGGAACGGCGCGGTGACCGTACGAGTCATGGTCACCACCAGGCCGGGATCGCAATGGGCCATCGGCCGAGCCCTGCGGCTGTACCTCAAGCGCGGACTCGACCGCCACGGCATCAAGGTCGCCTATCCGGTGCTTCCCGTTCAAGGCGCGGGCGCTGCCCAGCAAGGCTGACCTCGCGGCGGCCGCCAGGCGAGACTTCAGCGCCACGGTTCGAGGAAGACCACCGGGATGACCCGGTCGGTGTTGGATTCGTAGAGGCTGTAGCCCTTGTACGTGGCCAGGACTCGGGGCCACCAATCGGCCCGTTCAGCCGCGGTGGCGGTACGGGCGCGCACCGGCCACCGGCGCCGACCGACCTGCACCACGGCCTGCGGATGAGCGCGGAGGTTCGTGTACCACTGCGGATGCTTCGGCCGGCCACCCCACGAAGCGATGACGACCATCGTGTCGCCGTCTCGTAGATGAAGCAGGGGCACCGTGTGCCGCCGGCCTGTACGCGAGCCGGTGGTGGTGAGCAGCAGCATGTCGTTGCGGACGAGCCTGCGCCCCAGCAGCCCACCGGTCATGCGGTACAGCGCGATGTGCAACCGCGACAGGCGGCGCGCGGTGACGTCACGCATCGATCGCTGCCGTCAGCTCGGGACCACCTGATCCAGCGGCACGTCGACGTCGGCCAGCCGGCCGGTGTCCACCGGTCGCCCGGAGCGGATCAGCGCCTTGATCGGCTCACCGACGTCCCAGACGTTGACGTTCATCCCGGCGAGGACACGTCCGCCCGCGAGCCAGAACGCGATGAATTCACGAGCGGCTCGATCACCCCGGAACACGACCTGGTCGTAGCCACCGGATTCGACGTAGCCGTGGTACTCCATCCCGAGGTCGTACTGGTCGGTGTAGAAGTACGGCAGTTCGTCGTAGCGCGCCTCGCCGCCCAGCATGGACGTCGCGGCGACCGCAGGCTGGTTCAACGCGTTCGCCCAGTGCTCCACCCTGATGCGCTGGCCCAGCAGCGGATGCTCGGCCCGGGCGATGTCGCCGGCCACGACGATGTCGGGGTCACTGGTGCGCAAGGCGGCGTCAGCGAGCACGCCGTTGTCGACGTCCAGGCCCGCTTCCTCGGCCAGGCTCACGTTCGGGACCGCGCCGATGCCGACGACGACGGCTTCGGCGTCGATCTCCGTCCCGTCGGTCAACCGGGCCCCGGTCGCGATATCGCCGGCCGTGGTGATGCGCTCGACGCCGACGTCGGTACGCAGCTTGACGCCGTGCTCGGTGTGCAGATCGGCGAAGACCTGCGCCACCTCGGGGCCGAGCACGCCGAGGAGCGGGAGTTTCGCCGTCTCGACGATCGTGACGTCGACACCGGCGTTTCGTGCCGCCGCCGCCACTTCCAGCCCGATCCAGCCGCCTCCGATCACCAGCAGGTGCGCCGTCGTGGCGATCATGTCCTTGATGCGCTGGGAATCTTCGATGCGACGCAGATAGTGCACGCCCTGGGCGTCTCCCCCAGGCAACGGGAGCCGCCGCGGACTCGATCCGGTCGCGAGCAGTAGCTTCGCGTAGCCGATGCGGTCGCCGGTCGTCGTCTCCACCTGATGCGCGTCACGATCGATCCGCGTCACCGACGTGCCGAGCCGCAGGTCGACGTCATGCTCGCCGTACCACGCCTCGTCGTGCACGTAGACGGTGTCGAGCTCGGCTGCGCCGGTGAGGTACTCCTTGGACAGCGGCGGTCGCTCGTACGGACGATGATGTTCATCGCCGACCAGGGTGATCGGTCCCTCGAATCCCTGCTCGCGCAGCGCCTCAGCTGCCTTGGCCCCGGCCAAGCCGGCGCCGACGATGACGAAGTGGGGATCAGTCATGGTGCACGCTCCCTCGAGTCCACGGTCGCCATCGTCACGATCGTAGATGGGCCAGGACCGCCATGACCCGGCGATGACCGCTGTCGCTTGGTTCCAAGCCAAGTTTGGCGAAGATGTTGCGGATGTGCTTGCTCACAGCCGTCTCGGTGACGACCAGCTTCTCCGCGATGGCCATGTTGCCGTGGCCTTCGGCCATCAGGGCGAGCACCTCACCCTCACGCGGTGTCAACGTACGCAGCGGATCGTCGGCGCGACGTCGCACCATCAACTGCGAGACGACCTCCGGATCCAACACGGTCGCGCCGTCGGCGACCCGGCGCAAGGCCTCGAGAAACTTCTCCACTCGCCCGACCCGCTCCTTCAGGAGGTACCCCACGGAGTCGGCGCCGTCGGCCAGGAGCTCTGCAGCGTAGCTGTCCTCGACGTAGGCCGACAGCACGAGGACCGGCAGTCCTGGTATCCGCCGACGCGCCTCGGCAGCCGCACGCAGTCCTTCGTCGGAGTACGACGGGGGCAGCCTGACGTCGACGACAGCGGCATCGGGCCGGGCATGGGTCACTGCGGCCAGGAAGTCCTCGGCGTTGTCGACCGCAGCCTCGACGTCGATGCCCTCGTTGCTCAGCAGGAGGACGAGCCCTTCGCGCAGCAGGGCGTCGTCCTCAGCGATCACGACCCGCACGGAAGCTCCACCCGCAGCACCGTCGGCCCGCCGTCCGGGCTGGTCAATTCGGTTCGCCCGTCGAACGCGTCCACCCGGCGGCGGATGCCGCGCAGTCCGCTACCGCCCGTCTCCGACGCGCCACCCACGCCGTCGTCGCTCACCTCGATCATCAGCATCTCCTCCTGCGAGCCCGCCGAGCGCCGCATCGACATCCGCACCTCCGCCTGCTCCGCCCCGCTGTGCTTCGCGACGTTCGTCAGCGCCTCGGCGACGACGAAGTAGGCCGCCGATTCGACCGCCGCCGGCACCCGCGGTACCGCCTCGGCGATCAGCGTGCACGGCACCGAGCAGTGCGCGACCAGACCCGCGACCGCGCCGTCAAGTCCACGTTCGCTCAGCACCGGCGGGTAGATACTACGGACGACTTCACGCAGTTCACCCAGCGCATCGTCGGCGGCGTCCTGCGCCCGCAGGATCAGCGGTAGTGCCGATTCCGGGTCGCGGCGCAAGGCCCGCTCGATGATGCCCAGATGCATCACGACGCCGACGAGGCGATTCTGTGTACCGTCGTGCAGATCACGCTCGATTCGCCGCAGCTCCGCCCCGTGCGCCTCGAGTGCGGCGGCGCGGCTTGCGGCCAGCTCGCTGACCCGTTTGGTCAGCTGGGCGGCCTGAGTCGGCGCCAACCACGCGCGCGCCCACGACACCTGCCACTTCGCCAGCCGCGGCACCAGCCACAACGCAAGCGCGGCATAGGCCACGGCGATCAGCGGCATCGTCAGCGCCAGAGCCCACGAGGTCACCGGGTACGGCGAGGTTACCGGGTCGTCGACGGGGAACGCCCACCAGTAACTCGGGACGAGCAGGGCGTTCAGCGCGCTCAGCGGTAGCGCGACCGACAGCAGGCCCAGAACGGTACCGCTGAGCCCGTGCACGACGAGCCACCCGAGATCGCGCCGGGTCGATGGGTCGAGCAAGGCAATACGCACCTGGTCCAGCAGCGAGCCTTCCGTGGAGGGGTACAACTCGGGAAGCGCGGTTCCGGTGAACGCACCCACACGTCGCCGGTCCAGCCCCGCGGTCCACCGCAGGCCCCGAATCGCTGTCGGCAACACGAACCAGCCGACCCCGATCAATAACAGCGGCACCACCAGGAGGACACCGATGAGCATCGCCAGTGACATCAACCCGGTGACCGCGCCGGTGAGCATGAACGGCAGCGCGCGGCGCACCTCGCTCGCCGGCTCACGCAAACGAAGGGTCCGGGCCACAGCTTGACGGTACAGCCAGCTGTACCCCGAAGTGGGTCGTCAGCTGGATCGTCCCGGAGCTGCGGCAGCCGTAGCGTCGACAACCGTGAAGATCAGTGAGAAATCCGCAGCTCATCAGGGTCGGCTCAGTTCATCGGCTCCGGCGATCGCCCTGGATTCGGTCACCAAGGTGTACGGGACCGAGCCGAACACCGTCACCGCCCTACGCAGCGTCGGCGTCGTGCTCGACCGGGGAAGCTTCACCGCGGTGATGGGACCGTCAGGCTCGGGCAAGAGCACGTTCCTGCACTGTGCCGCCGGACTCGACCGGCCCACCTCGGGTGTCGTGCGCATTGGTGACACCGACCTGTCCACGCTCAGCGAAACCGCCCTCACGCGATTCCGGCGCGAGCGCATCGGGTTCGTCTTCCAGGCCTACAACCTGCTGCCGTCGCTGACCGTCGAGCAGAACGTCACGTTGCCGCTGCGGCTGGCCGGACGTGGCGTGGACGGCGCCTGGCTGAAGCAGGTCATGACCGACGTCGGGCTCGGTGATCGGCTGGACGACCGCCCCAGCCAGTTCTCCGGTGGGCAGCAGCAGCGCGTGGCCATCGCCCGGGCGCTCATCACTCGCCCGGACGTGGTCTTCGCGGACGAGCCGACCGGGGCGCTCGACTCCAACAGCGGGCGCCAGGTGCTCGAGCTGCTACGCCGCATCGTCGACGGCACCAGTCAAACCACCCTGCTGGTCACGCACGACCCGGTGGCGGCTTCCTACGCCGACCAGGTGTTGTTCCTCGCCGACGGTCGGCTGGCCGACGCGCTCGACCGGCCGGCGCCGGAAGCGGTCGCCGCGCGGATGACGGCACTTGGGGAGTGGTGAACATGCGCGAGATCGCCTGGGCGTCGGTCAAGGACCGTAAAACCGCTTTCGCCGGCATTTTCGTCGCCGTGTTTCTGGCCTCGACACTGGTGACCGCGCTCGGTGTCTTGATGGAGTCGGGGCTGCGCGGCGGGCTGCCACCTGAACGGTACGCGGGCGCATCCGTCGTCGTCGGCGGCCCACAGGCCGTGCCGGTCGCCGAGGACGTCGACACCCCGCTGCGCGAACGGGCCCGGCTGCCAGTCGGTGTGATCGACGAGATCACCATGCTGCCCGGAGTCGACGCTGTCGCCGGTGACGTCACGGTCCCGGTCGGCATCGGCGGTGCCACAGCACAAGGACACGGCTGGCTCTCGGCGATGTTGACGCCGTTCGAGCTGCGCGAAGGGTCCGCACCGATGGGCGCACACGACGTTGTGCTGAGCGCCGAGATCGCCGCCGAGACCGGCCTGAAGGTCGGTGACCGGATTGACATCACGCACGGAACCGTGCCGGACACGTACACGGTCCGCGGCATCGCTGCTGCCGAAGGCGGCGCAACGTTCCGTCGCGACGGACTCTTCTTCACCGACGAGCGGGTGCGGGAACTGTCCGGGCACCCGGACCAGGTCGACACGGTCGGTGTGATCGCCGCTGCGGGGGTCGCCACCGACGAGCTCGCCGAACGCATCGAAGCCGCCCTCGCCGCCCACGACGTGCGTACCTACACCGGCGACAAGCGCGCGGACGTGGAATTCCTCGATGTCGGGCAGGCACGCGCCGAACTGATCGTGATGTCCGGCGCTTTCGCCGGCACCGCGGTATTGATCGCCATGTTCGTCGTGGCGAGCACGCTCGCGCTGGCGGTGCACCAGCGTCGTAGAGAGTTCGCCTTGATGCGAGCCGTGGGAGCCACACCGCGACAGGTCCGCCGGATGCTCGGCGCGGAACTCACGCTGGTGGCCGGGACCGCGGTACTGCTCGGCGCCGGTCCCGGGTTCGCGCTGGCTCACCTGCTCGGTTCGGCCTTCGCGGCGAGCGGGATGATCCCGGCGGATTTCCAGCTCGCCTTGAGCCCGTTGCCGGCTGTCGTCGCCATCGCGCTGTGCTTACTCACCGCACAGCTGGCCGGGTGGGTCGCCGCCCGCAAACCTGCCCGCATCAAGCCGGTCGAGGCGCTCAGCGAAGCAGCGGTCGAGTCCAAGGCGCTGCCGCGGGTGCGTGTCACGTTCGGGTGGGTGTTCGCCGCGTTCGGGTTGGTTGCCTCCGCTCTGCCACTCGTCCTTCCGGGCACCGCCGCAGTGGCCGGGGCCGCGGGGTCAGCGATGTTCTTCGTCATCAGCGTCGCTCTGCTCGGCCCCAGGCTCGTGCACTTGATGACAGGGCTGCTTGCCGCGCCGCTGCGCCGATGTGGCCGCGTGGCGGGGTACCTCGCCGCGGCCAACACGCTGGCGAGTTCGCGGCGCCTCGCCGGCGCCGTCACGCCGCTCATCCTCGCCATCACCATCGCCTCGGTCCAGATCTTCTCCCAGTCCACCGTCTCGGCAGCTGCCGCCCGGCAAAGCGCCGACGGCGTGGTCGCCGACTTCGTGATCTCGAGCGACAACGGAGGCCTCGGCGACAAGGCCATCGACGCCCTCGCCGCCGTCGACGGTGTCGACACGGCGACGCCGGTGATCCGCAGCGAGGTGGTCGTCAGGTACACGGAACTCGGCGAGCCGACGACGCAGCCGTACGCCGCTCAGGGCCTCACGCCGAACGAATTGGAGAACACCCTGGACCTGGAAATTCGCGAAGGCAGCATCGCGGGCCTCGATGACGACAGCGTCGCGCTCAGCCAGCTGGCTGCCGAAACGTTCGGCGTCGGCCTGGGCGAACAGGTCGACATGGTGCTGGGCGATGGCACGCAGCACCGACCGACGGTGGTCGCCATCTATGGTCGCGGCCTGGGCTTCGGGGACATCACGTTGCCGCACGACCTGCTCGAGGCGCACACGGCGACCGGCTTGAGCGACGTCGTCCTCCTACGCACCTCCTCGGGATCGGCCGAGCACGCACTCAGCGACTTGGCGCCGTCATTCCCGGGCCTCGTCGTCGCCGACGCCGGACAATGGGGCGCGGCCGGACAGGATCAACGAGACGCCGCGTCGTGGTCGAGCATCATCGCGCTCCTGGTGTTGCTCGTGTACCTGGGCGTCGCCGTGGTGAACACGCTGGTGATGGCCACGGCCGAACGTGAGCGAGAGTTCGCGCTTCTCCAGTTGATCGGCGCCAGCCGACGTCAGGTCAGGCGCATGATGCGGACGGAGTCGCTGGTCGTGATCTTCATCGCGGGAACGATCGGCACCATCATCGCGATCCCGCCGCTGGTGGGGATGAGCATCGGTACGACGGAGTCGCCGCTGCCGTCGGTGCCACCCGGTTTGTACCTGGGGATCATCGGCGTCACCGCTGCTCTTGGCCTGTTTTCGGTCGGTCTC
This sequence comes from Actinomycetes bacterium, assembly GCA_021793295.1. Classification (GTDB taxonomy): domain Bacteria; phylum Actinomycetota; class Actinomycetes; order Jiangellales; family Jiangellaceae; genus Haloactinopolyspora. The sequence continues at coordinate 2,291 of JAJYTA010000104.1, read as the reverse complement.
CCGACCCGCGCATCGATGCGCAGGCGCCCGGTCGAGGCGATCGGCGTCGGCGCGTAAATGGCGGGGCAGCCGACTCTCTGGCGATGGCCGTGCTGTGATAGTCGCCATGACAACTCTGTCCGACAAGGCCGAGCGGTTCCGTTCGCTGCACCGTCGCGGCAGCCCGCTGGTGCTCCCCAACGTGTGGGACGCCCTCAGCGCACGTCTGGTCGAGTCGGCCGGCGCGCCGGCGGTAGCTACGACGAGCGCCGGTGTCGCCTGGAGCATGGGCACTGCGGACGGCGGCCACCTCGACCGCGACAGCGCGCTGGCGGTCGTCGCTCGCGTCGTCGAGGCAGTCGACGTTCCCGTCAGTGCTGACATCGAGAGCGGTTTCGGCGCCAGCCCCGATGACGTCGCCCAGACGATCGAAGGCGTACTCGAGGCCGGCGCCGTCGGCATCAACATCGAGGACGTCGACCCCGACGACCCGACAGCTCTGCGGTCGATCGACGACCAAGCCGAGCGCATCGCCGCGGCCCGCGACGTCGCGGACGAAGCCGGCACCGGCCTGTTCATCAACGCCCGGATCGACACGTTTCTCCGGGCGGTCGGCGACCCTGGCGACCGCCTGCCTGACACCTTCGAGCGCGCCGAGACGTACTACGACGCCGGCGCCGACGGGATCTTCGTGCCCGGTGTCCTCGACCTCGACATCGTCGCCGCACTCGCTGACGAGATCGATGCCCCGTTGAACATCCTGGCCGCACCCGGCGCTCCGAACGTCGCAACCCTGGGCAGCATCGGGGTCGCGCGGGTCAGCCTGGGCTCGCGTGTCGCTGCGGCCGCGTACACCGTCGTGCAACGCTGTGCTCAGGAGTTGTTCGGCGCCGGCACCTACGCCAGCGTGGAAGGTGCTTTGACCAGCGGCGACCTCAACGAACTGATGCTCGCACGGTCTTAGCTGCGATCCTGGGTTCATGTACCGCGAACGGGCCTCGTCGATCCGCCACACGGTGGCCTGGGTCGCCTCGGCCACGGCCGCGGCGGAAGATCACCGGATCCTGCCCGACGGCTGCATGGACCTGCTGTGGCACCGTGGCGAGCTCGTCGTGGCCGGGCCCGACACCGTCGCCCACGTAGCCACCTGGACGCCGAAGGCGGGCCACGCGGGGCTGCGGTTCGGCGCCGGAGTCGGCCCCCGGGTCATCGGCGTACCGGCGCACGCGGTGCGTGACCAGCGCATCCCGTTGTCCGATCTCTGGCCGGCGGACCACGTGCGTCGGTTCACCGAGCAAGTGGCCGCATCGAAGCGTCCGGTCGAGGCACTCGAGTCGATCGCCAGTGAGCGGCTCCGGGATTCCAGCCCGCCTGATCCCATCGGGTCGCTGCTGCTGGGTCGACTCGCGAGCGTCCGCCGCATCGGTGCGCTGGCCGAGGATGCCGGTCTCAGCGCCCGGCAGTTGTACCGCCGCAGCCTCGACGCGCTGGGATACGGACCCAAGACGTTCGCCCGCATCATGCGGATGAACCACGCGCTCGACCTGTGCCGGGCCGGTCGATCAGCGGCCGACGCGGCGTCCGTGGCCGGCTACGCCGACCAAGCCCACTTCGCGCGCGACGTGAAGGCGCTGACCGGCGTCACCCTGACGGCGCTCCTCACGTCACCCTGACGGCGCTCCTCACGTCACCCTGACGGCGCTGCTCAGGTAGCGGGCAAGGCCGCGAACAGATCGACGCCGTTGCCGTCCGGATCCAGAAGCGTGGCGTAGCGCTGCCCCCACGGGGCGTCCCAGGGGTCGAGGTGCCCGGTGTAGCCCGCGTCGACCATCCTGGCGAATTCCTGGTCGACCGCCCCCGGACTTTCGCACTCGACCGCCAGGCTCATCTGGCTACCGGTCGGACGTGTCCAGTCGGGATCGAACGACTTGACGGTCTCGACCGTGTCGAACATGAGCCGCAACCCGCCGGGCAAGGCCGCCTCAGCGTGCGGAGCGGTGTCGGACTCGGCGGGGATGTCCAGGCCGAGCGCGCGGTAGAACGCGAGCGCCCGAGCCATGTCGTCCACGACGAGGCCCACAGCTGCGAAACGTGGTGGTGTCATGCGGTTCACGCTAGCGCTGGGTGGCGTCGGTGGTCTTGAACGAATCGGACGCTTCTGGGAGTCGGCCGCGGATGACTGGTCGCGTCGGGTTTGTGATCGTTTTGTGATGGCTTGGCTGCAGCTTGTCGGTAGTGATTCGAACATGTGTCTGGTAGCGTGTGGGCATGTTCGACAGTTGGGATGATCAAGACGACGGGCCGGGTGGGTG
>JAJYTA010000103.1 GCA_021793295.1 Actinomycetes bacterium | reverse complement strand
GATCTCGACCCGGAGCCCTGACCGGCGCGTACCGCCGTCGGCGACCCAGAAGTGACCGATAGCTCGGTGATCGATTCGCCCCGTTCGACGCGCACGCGCCCCCGTTCGGCGAAACCCAGACGTGCGCGTCGAACATGGCCACCTCACCAGCGCGCAGCTTCCACCGGGTTTCCGGGCGCTTTCGCCCGGACCGCTGCGTGCTAGGCGGACGCGAGCCGGGCCGCGACGTCGGCGGCTTCCGGCGAACCCAGCGTTTCGAATCGGCGTAGCGCGGCCCGAAGGTGATCGGCGCCGCGCGAACGGGCCTCGGTATCGGGGTGCGCCAGCAGCGCCATGCCGAGGACGCGAAGCGCCCGGGCCAGGCCGAGGTGATGTTCGGTCGCCTGGTGGATCGCCACCGCCTCCTCGGCCTGCGCGATCGCCGCATCGACGTGCCCGTCGGCCAGGTCGACGGCCGCGAGGGCGGCCAGCGCGTCGGCGCGGTGCACGCGATGATGGTCGCCGGCCAGGGTGATCGCCGTGCGCGCGTGAAACCTGGCGGCGTCCAGATCGCCGGTGGCCAGGTGCGCTTCGGCACGTCCCCGAGCGGCATACGATCCTTCGGACAGCAGGCCGGGGCCGTCGGCGATCTCGGCGGCGCGTTCGAACGCGTGCTCTGCGGCCTCGAGCTCGCCGCGCGTCAGCAGGCAGAAGCCCAGTTCGGCGCGGATGTTCGTGCGCAAGCGCGGAATGGTGAGCTCGTCGGCGAGGCGGAGGGCGGCGGACAACTGCTCGACGGCGTCGTCGATCTGACCGAGTGCTCGGTGCCTCTCGGCTCGGATGAGCATGAGGACGCAGCCCGCAGCGCGGTCGTCGTGGTTGGCCGCCAGCTGTTCGGCGCGCCGGACGGTGGCGTCGAATCCATCCAGCTGACCGAGCATGAGCGAGGTCGAGGCCAGGTTGATCAGCGCGCTCCTGGTCACCGACGTCTCGTCCAGAGCCAGGATCTTCTCCCACCACTGCACCGCGTGCCGCAATTGGCCATGGAACTGGGCGATGCCACCGAGGTGGTTGAGCACGAGCGCCTGACCGCCATGGTCGCCGAACTGCCGATACAGCTCCAGTGAACGTTCCAGGTACGCCGTGGCCGCGGTGTAGTCGTTCGCTCGTGCTTTCGCGACGCCGGCCATGTAGAGGCAATAGCCCTGGATGGCGAGGTCGCCGACGTGGTCGGCCTGCTCCAGGACTTCAGCCACCAAATCGTCGGGGACTGCGATGCCGCCCAGGATCTGCACGGCGCCGAGCTCGTTCAGCGTGTGTGCGAGCGCATGCCGGTCTCCACGCGCGCGTGCTGCTGTCACCGCGTCTCGCAGCAGCGGCAGGGTGTCGGTCAGCAGGCCGCGCCGAGCCACCGGAACCGCCGCGCCCAGCACGAGATGCCACGACCACGGTTCGAACGACGGGCAGCGCACGGCGGCCCGGGCTGCTGCGGCGATGTTGCCGAACTCGGCCAGCAGCCAGTTCGCCGCGGCGCGCTCGTGCCCGAACTCCACGGTGGGGACACCATCGTGGAGCTGCGGCCTGGGCGGGCGCCGCGGATGCGAGCCCAGGACCTGCACGGCGGCTTCCTTGCCCTGGTAGTACCAGGTGTACAGCCGGAGCCGCGCCGCGCTCCGCTCGTCGGGTGGGTCCTCGGCCTCGACCAAGGTCCGGACGTATTCGCGCAGGAGGTCGTGCAGCCGGTACCGCCCGGCGGCGTGCTCGTCGATCAGGTTGGTCGCGACGAGCTGGCGCAGCATGGTGCGGGCTTGCTGTGGTGTCGCCGCGGTCAGCGCGGCCAGGGCGTCGGCGGTGACGTCCGGGCCCGGAATCAGTCCGAGCAGCCGGAAGCAACGCCGTACGTCCGGGGCGAGGTGCTGGTACGACAGGTCGAACGCGGCCGCGACGGCAAGGTGGTCGTCGTCCAGCGCGAAGGTCGCCAGGCCGTGCTCACGCCGTTCGGCGACGTAATCGGCGATCGGCCGGTGTCGTTCGTCGTCCAGTTGGGCTGCGGCGATCCGCAAGGCCAGCGGAAGCCCGCCGCACTGGTCGATCAAGGTGTCCACGGCGCCCGGTTCGGCCTCGACCCGAGCCGATCCGAGCAGGCGGGTCAGCAGCTGCCTAGACTCCGGGCGTGGCAGCACGTCGACGGCGATTCGCCGCGCGCCCTCGCCCGCGACCAGGCCCGGCAGCCGGTGCCGGCTGGTGATCAGGGTCGCGCACCCGGCCGTGGCAGCCAGCAACGGGCGTACTTGTTCGACCGAGGCGGCATTGTCAAGCACGACGAGCACCTTGCGCCCGGCCAACAGGGACCGGAACTGGGCGGTGGCCGCCTCCGTGGAATCCGCCGCTCGAGTGGGGTCGGCACCCAGGCTGCGCAGCAGCTGCCCCAGCGCTTCGAGGGGTTGGCGGGCGGGCGCGGCGGAGTGCCCGCGCAGGTCGATGTACAGCTGCCCGTCGCCGAAGCGGTCGGCGGCACGATGCGCATAACGCAACGCCAGGCCGGTCTTGCCGACTCCGGCCATCCCGGAGATGACGATGGTGGCGGCTTCGTCGGACTCGGCGATGATGTCGTCCAGCTCGGCCAGCAGATCGTCGCGGCCGACGAAGGCTCCGGGCGGGGGCGGCAACTGGGCCGGCCGTACCGGCTCGGGTCCGGCGGGCTCGGCGGTCGCGACGGGTTCGGTGATGGTGGCCGGAGCGGACTCGGCGAGTAGCTGCCCGTCCTCGGCGACGATGGCTTCGTGCAGGTCACGAAGTTCCCGGCCGGGCTCGACACCGAGCTCCTGCACCAGCCTGCGCCGTGCTGAGCGGAACGCGGTCACCGCTCGCGCCTGCCGGCCCGATCGGTACAGCGCCAGCATGAACTGCCCGACGAACCTCTCGCGCAGTGGGTACTCGGCGACCATCTCGGCCAACTCCGGCACGATCTCGCGGGCACTGCCGCGGGCCAGCTCGGCTTCGTAGAGCTCCTCGCGGGCGATCATCCGCAGCTCGCCCAGCCGCCTGGCCTCCACATCGACCACGACGCCGTCGTCGACGTCGAAGTACGGCGAGCCGCGCCACAGGTCCAAGGCGGCCCGCAGGATCGCGGTGGCCGCGTCGAGGTCGTGGGCCTCGCGAGCACGGCGGGCCTGCGCCACCAGGTCGTCGAACTCGTCGGAGTCGAGCTCGCCCGGCTCGACGTGAAGCAGGTAGCCGCCGGGTGTCGCGGCGAGTCGCTCCGGTCGGTCGAGCACGTGGCGAAGCCGGTGCACGTGGATGTGCAGACTCTTGCCCGGACGCTCCGGAAGGTCGGGCCCCCACAGGACCTCGGCGAGCAGGTCGGTGCTGACGGCGCGATTGGCCCGGGCGAGTAGCACGGCGAGCAGTCGACGGCGCATCGCCGACACCGGTCCGACCGGGCGCGAGCCGTCCAAGGCCCGTACGGGACCGAGAACCTCAAAGCGCACCGTGACCTCCGCTGGGACATTGTGCCCGGTGAGCCGCCACCCCTCGCGTGGGGTCCACGATCCGGACCGGTGGGACGGCCTCCTGTCGCCACGGAAGGTGCGCGGATGAGCAGCGCGGACGCGGGCTGTAGTCTCGCCTGCGTGCGTGACCTCGAGGCGATCGTCAAGGCCTACGACATCCGCGGTGTCGTCCCGGACGAGTTCGACGAAGACACGGCTCGGGCGCTGGGCCGAGCCGCGGCCTTGGTGTTGGCGCAGGAGTCGACCGCGATGGTCGTCGGGCACGACATGCGCACGTCGTCGCCGGGGTTGGCGGAGGCTTTCGCCGACGGTGTCACCTCGGTCGGAGTCGACGTCGTCGATGCCGGCCTGACCAGCACCGACCAGCTCTACTTCGCCAGCGGCGCACTAGACCTACCGGGCGCGATGTTCACGGCCAGCCACAATCCCGCGCGCTACAACGGCATCAAGCTGTGCCGGGCGGGCGCGGCGCCGGTCGGTCGCGACACCGGATTGGCCGAGATCAAGAAGCTGGCCGGCTCGGCGGCGGCGACAGAACGGGCGGGTACGGCCACCGGGCGTGTCGAGCGGCGCGACACTCTCACCGACTATGCCGCTCACCTGCACGGTCTGGTCGATCTCACCGGCATCCGGCCGTTGACCGTCGTCGTGGACGCCGGAAACGGGATGGCCGGGCACACGGTGCCGGCCGTGCTGGCCAAACCACCGGTCACCGTCGTGCCAATGTATTTCGAGCTCGACGGCACGTTCCCCCACCACGAGGCGAATCCGATCGATCCGCAGACCTTGGTCGATCTGCAGGCGGCGGTGCTGGAACGTCGTGCCGACCTCGGGCTCGCCTTCGACGGGGACGCCGACCGCTGTTTCGTCGTGGACGAGAACGGCGCCGTGGTGTCGCCGTCGACGCTGACGGCGCTGATCGCCGTACGTGAGCTGCGCCGCTCGCCGGGCGCGCCCGTGGTGCACAACCTCATCACGTCCAAGGCGGTCCCCGAGATCATCGCCGAGCACGGCGGAACACCGGTGCGGACCAGGGTGGGGCACTCGCTGATCAAGCAGACGATGGCCGAGACCGGCGCGGTGTTCGGCGGCGAGCATTCCGGGCACTTCTACTTCCGCGACTTCTGGCGCGCCGATTCCGGCATGCTCGCCGCGATGCACACGCTGGCCGCCCTGGGCGGTGACGCCGAGGGGCGGCCGCTGTCGCAGTTGCTCGCCCCGTACGAGCGGTATGTCGCCTCGGGCGAGGTCAACAGCACGGTGGCCGACGTCGACGCCGCGATCGAGGCCGTCGAGTCCGTCTTCGCCGCTGAGCCCGACGTGACGACCGACCACCTCGACGGGCTGACGGTGCAGCACTCCGGCGAGCCGATGTGGTGGTTCAACGTGCGCCCGTCCAACACCGAGCCGCTGCTGCGGCTCAACGTCGAAGCAGCCGACCGTGGCACCATGGAGCGGGTTCGCGACGACGTCTTGCACGTGGTCCGCGCCCGGTAGGAGGCAACTCGATGGAACTCGACCCGACTCTGCTCGAGGTGATGGCCTGCCCGGCCTGCCGGAGCCCGCTGGAGCCGGATCACGCCGCGAACGAGCTGGCGTGTACCGGTTGCGACCTGGTGTATCCGGTGCGCGACGACATCCCCGTCCTGCTGGTCGACGAAGCCCGGTCCCGAAACGGAGCGTAGCCGCACGTGTTCTTCGACGCCTCGCTCGACGACGACACCGCCCTGGTCGGCATCGATCGGGTGCTGCGCGAGATCGCGGGCTGGGGTGCGGAGGTCCGGCGGTCCTGTACGGTCGCAGCCGATGTGCTGAGCGGTATCCGTGCGGGCGACCGGCCGCGTGCGGTGGTGGCCGGCGGCCCGGACGGCCGGTTGTTCCGGGCCGTGCTCGAAGTGAGCTGCCCGGTGCCGTTCGTGGCGTGGCCGCACGCGGGACTGCCCGGCTGGGCCGGTCCGCTCGACCTGGTCATCGTCATGTGCATGAACGGCAACTTGCAGGACGAGGTCGACGTGGTGGCCGAGGCGCGGCGGCGCGGATGCACGCTGCTCGTGGCGGCACCGCCGAGTTCGGCGGTGCGCGAGGTCTCGGCCGGGCGCGACACGATCTTCATCCCCGCAGGCAGCACCGATGCCACGGCGGTCGCGGTGCCCGTCCTCGCCGCGTTGCACTCCATCGGGCTCGGCCCCGCGGTGGAGGCTGAACCGGTGGCCTCGGCCCTCGACGACGTCGCCGAACGGTGCGGGCCCCGGGTGCCGACCGATCAGAACCCGGCCAAGGAACTGGCGCTGAGCCTCGCCGACGATGTCCCCGTCGTGTGGGGTGGCTCGGTGCTCGCTGCCAGGGCGGCGCGGCGGGTGGCCGAGGTGTTGCGGGCGGCCAGTGGCCGGCCGGTCGTAGCCGGCTCCGACACGCAGCTCGTGCCGCTCCTGGCCGCCGCGCCCCGGCCCGACGTTTTCGCCGACCCGTTCGAGGACGCTCCGACGACGTCGCGCCCAGTGCTGGTGGTGCTGGACGACGGCAGCGACGACGACGCGTCGGCCGCTGCTCGGGCCCGGCTGGACGATGCAGCGGGCCGGGCGGAGGTCCGGGTCCATGAGATGCGCGCGGTGCGTGGCCCAGGCATCGCCAGGTTCGCGGCGTTGCTGGCGACCGGGCGCTACGTGGCGGCGTACCTGGCTCTGGGGCTGGGCCGCTCGCCGTACTGAGGCGAAATGATCATGTTCACTAGGTAGTCACCAGCCACACCACCCGTGCACGCCTGGTGATGCTGCACAACGCCTGGTGGTGCGCACGCCTGGTGAGTGGACGAGCGGGAAATTCGCTGGCGTAGGTACGGCCGTGAATGGTTACCGTACGCAGCATGATCACGCCGTCGAAGCCGAAGCCGGGCGATCGTGTCGCGATCGTGTCGCCGTCGGCCGGGCTGCCGGGGCTTTTCCCGCGCCCGTACGAACTGGGGCTGCGTCGTCTTCGCGACGACTTCGGCCTGGTCCCCGTCGAGTACCCGACGACGCGCGTGATGGGGGCCGCACCGGCTGACCGCGCCGCTGACCTGCACGCCGCGTTCGCGGACCCGACCATCACGGCGGTGATCACGAGCATCGGCGGCGACGATCAGATCACCGTCCTGCGGCACCTCGACGCCGAGCTGATGCGGGCCAACCCGAAGCTCTTCTTCGGCTACAGCGACAACACGAACGTCCTGGCCTACCTGCATTCGCTCGGCATCGCCGGCTGCTACGGCGGCGCGGTCATGACGGCGTTCGGCCGGTCGGCCGCGATGCACCCGGTGACGGCCGCGTCGCTGCGAGCCGCGCTGTTCACCTCCGGCCCGTACGAGCTGCCGCAGGTGTGGGCCTACAGCGACGTCGACCAGCCCGAGTGGGTCGACCCGGAGTTCGACACCCGCGAGCCGCCGCAGCTGCCGTGCGACGGGTGGAGCTGGCATAACGCCGACCGCGTCGTCGAGGGGGAGTCCTGGGGCGGGTGTCTCGAAATCGTGTCGTGGCTGCTCATGGCCGATCGCGCCGTCGGCCCGCCCGAGCGTTACACCGGCGGCGTCCTGCTGCTGGAGACGTCCGAAGAGATGCCCAGCTCCGACGAGGTCTACCGGGTGTTACGCAACATGGGCGAACGCGGCCTGCTGCAGCAGTTCCCTGCCGCGCTGATCGGGCGGGCCAAGGGATGGTCGATCGACCGGCGCACGACGCCGGCCGAACGCGCGGCCTACGTCGCCGGCCAGCGCCAGGCCGTCCTACACGCCTTCGGTGAGTACGCGCCGGACACCATGATCGTCTTCGACGTCGACTTCGGGCACACCGACCCGCAGGTCGTCATCCCCTACGGCGGCCGAGTCCGCGTCGACGGGCCGGCCGGCACCATCACCGTCACCTATTGAGACGGCCAAACCGGCGGTCATCGCCCCAGGCGGGCGTGGATAGGGTGGCGGCCGTGGCCGTACTTCTCGACAACCCGGTGCGTTCGTACGCATGGGGCTCACTCACCGTCCTTGCCGAGCTGCTCGGTCGTGCGCCGTCCGGCGAGCCCGAGGCCGAACTCTGGGTGGGTGCCCACCCGGGAGCACCGTCCACCGTCGTGGGCGAGGGGCGCACCCTCGACGACTACATCGCTGCCGCGCCGGAAGCGACGCTCGGCGACGCGGTCGTGCGGCGCTTCGGCCCGCGCCTGCCGTTCCTGTTGAAGATCCTCGCCGTCGAACGCCCACTGTCGGTTCAAGTGCACCCGACGATCGAGCAGGCCGGCGAGGGGTACGCCGCCGAAGATGCCGCTGGCATCGCGCTGGATTCCCCACAACGCTCGTACCGCGACCGCAACCACAAACCCGAGATGGTCGTCGCCCGCACGGAGTTCGAGGCGCTGCTCGGCTTCGCCGACCCGCTGGCCCGCGCCGAGCTGCTGCGCTCGTGCCGCTCCGAGGCCTTGGTGCACGCCGGTACGGTGCTGCGCTCGCCCGGTGGACTCGAGCGGCTGGTTCGCCAGTGGCTGAGCCTGCCCGACGCCGAGGTCGATGCCCTCGTCGCCGACATGACCAGCGAGGCCGCAGCGCGCACGGACGAGGGACACCTCGGCCTGGTGCATCGGCTGGCGAAGGAGTATCCGGGTGACCGTGGCCTGCTGCTCGCCCTGCTGATGCGCCACGTCCGGCTGCAGCCCGGCGAGGCGGTGTTCGTCCCGGCCGGGGTGCCGCACGCCTACCTGTCCGGGGTCGCCATCGAACCGCAGGCCAGCTCGGACAACACGCTGCGTGCCGGGCTGACGGCCAAGCACGTCGACACCGCCGAGGTCCTGCGGCTGCTGCGCTACGAGCCCGACGGCGCGATGCCGATCCAGCCGCGGGCGGGCGGTGCGGGCGAGCAGGTCTACCCGGTGCCCGGCCTCGACGAGTTCGTGCTCTCGTCGATCGACCTGTCGGCGGCCGGGACGCCGGTGCGGACGCCCGGGGTCGTCCTTGTGGTAGCCGGCACGGCAACGCTGACGACGTCGGAGTCCACGCTCGAGGTAGGGCAGGGGCAGGCGGTCTTCGTTTCGGCTGCGGACCGCTCGCCGCGGCTGTACGGTGACGGCGTCGCGTTCGCGGTGACCACCGGGTCAGGGTCGGCCGCGACGGTCGAGCACCACGACGCCAACGCCGAAGGAGCCTGACCGACATGGCGAGTCACGGCGGGGCCAAAGCCGTCGTCGCAGCGCTGCTGGCGAACCTGGGGATCGCCATCACCAAGTTCGTCGCCTGGGCGCTGACTGGTGCGTCGTCGATGCTCGCCGAAGCGATCCACTCCGTCGCCGACTCCGGCAACCAGGTGCTGTTGCTCGTCGGCGGGCGGCGCGCGCAGCGCGCGGCGACGTCGGAGCATCCGTTCGGGTACGGGCGGGTGCGCTACGTCTTCGCGTTCATCGTCAGCATCGTGTTGTTCAGCGTGGGCGGCCTGTTCGCGCTCTACGAGGCGTACCACAAGTTCGACGAGGTGCGCGCCGGTCACCCGAACGAGCTGCTCGAAAGCCGCTGGTGGTGGGTTCCCATCGTGGTGCTCCTGGCCGCCATCGCCATGGAGTCGTTCTCGCTGCGCACCGCCGTCATCGAGTCGGACAAGGTGCGCGGCGGGTCGTCGTGGGTGCAGTTCGTCAAGCGGTCGAAGTCGCCGGAGCTGCCCGTCGTGCTGCTCGAGGACATCGGCGCGCTGCTCGGCCTGGTGTTCGCGCTGTGTGGCGTCGGCTTGGCGCTGCTGACCGACAACGCCTACTTCGACGTCGCGGGTACGGCAGCCATCGGGATCCTGTTGGTCATCATCGCCGTCGTCCTGGCCATGGAGATGTCCAGCCTGCTGATCGGCGAGGGCGCGTCCCGGGAGCAAGTCGACGCGATCGTGGCAGCCGTGCGCGAGGCCCACGGTGTCGACCGTGTGATCCACATCCGCACCCTGTACACCGGCCCCGAGGAACTGCTGGTGGCGGCCAAGATCGCGGTTCGGGCCGATCAAGGTGGCGGGCACATCGCCGCGGCCATCGACGACGCCGAGGCGCGCATCCGTGCCGCCGTTCCCGAGGCCGTGCACATCTACCTCGAACCCGACCTGGACCGGTCGGCAACGGCCCGGGAGTGAGCGTCGCCGGCGTCGTGCCGGTTCTGGCCGTGACCCGGTAAACCGGTCGTGAGCAGCTCCGCGGGCCGGTCGTGATGATCGTCGTGCGTGGTTCTGGTGGCGTGTGCTTGCGTAGGCGGGTCGTGAAGATCTTCGTGCGCGAAAATGCCGGTATAGTGCGCGGATCTCCGCACGACGATCTTCACGACCGGTGTTCAGCGGTTGTTTTTCCCACGACGATCTTCACGGCCGGTATTCAGCGGGCAGATGTTCACCCGACCGGTTGGGATGAGCTTTGCGCCCGGCTCGGGCTCACCCCACGGTCGAGCATCAGCCCGGTGGAGCGAATCCGCTGTCGGGCCGTGGCGGGGGAGCTGGTGGCGGGGGCGACGCTGATTCGGTCGGCGTCGAAGCTGACTCAGCAGGAGGCGTGGACCGATCCGTAGGCGAAGACGGTTCCGGAAAAGGCGACCCGGTCGGCGATGGTCCAGCCTGCGCTGGCCCTGATGGTCCGGCCGACTGCGGCACCTGTTCGGCGTAGCGCAGGCTGTCGCGCCGCCGCCGTTCGCCCAGCACCGTGGCCAGATACGTCAGCGCGGGGACGCCCGAAGGCGCGGGCGGGGTGACGACCTGAGCCATCTGGGTGGCGAGGTCGGCCGCGAGCCGTTCGCGGACCTCCGGAGCCAGCTGCGGGGCACGGGCGAGGAGGGTCCGGGCGGCCAGCGCGAGTTCGTCCGGCAGCCGGGAAAGCTCCAGCGTGCTCGCCCAGCCGGCCAGGGCGGGATCGACAGCCGGGGGCGGAGCATTGACCGCCGGTATCCGCTCTCGCACCACGATGGTTCCCGCCATGATGTCGCCGATGCGCTTGTCACGCGAGTTGAGCAGCGAGCACAGCACCGCTCCCAGCCCCGCGGTGATGACGAAGTCGGCGAACACGCCGGCCAGGGCGCGGACGAGGGCATGCCGGAACCTGATCGGCCCGCCGTCGTCACGCACCACTCGCAGGCCCAGGGCGAGCTTGCCCAGGGACTTGCCCCGGGTCAGGGTTTCGATGGTCGTCGGCAGAACGACCAGGACGAACACGGTCGAAGCGATGACGAGCGCGGCAGCCAGGGCTTCGTCGACGTCGGGAACGATCTGGCCCAGCAGGAGCAGGAACCCGATGGCCACGGCGCCGAGCAGGAGCGCATCCAGGGTGAACGACAACGCGCGCGACGGCAGCTTGGCCCGGCGGACTTCCAGGGGAACAGCCTCGCCGGTCACCAGATCGCTCATCGGTTCAGTCTGCCGCAGCCGCCGCTTCAACACCGAACGTGGTCCCTCGGCGCTGAGCACGTAGCCTGCGCGCCCCACCGTGATCCGTACCCCGCCAGCACCAGCAGGGCCCGGCAGCTTATCGTCGATGTCGTCGTTGCCGTGCCGCGGAAGGAGGCGGGCGCGTGGATCTCGACGCCTTCGTCGCCGCGCATCGGGACGAGTGGGCGAGGCTCGACGCGCTCGTCCGTCGTCGCGGGAAGCTGTCCGGACCCGAGGCCGACGAACTGGTCGCCCTCTACCGTGCCGCATCGACGCACTTGTCCACGCTGCGTTCGGCTGCGCCGGACCCAGCGGTCGTCGGAAAGCTGTCTGCGCTCGTGGCACGTGCGCGCACCGCGGTCGCTGGCTCGCACGATCCGGGCTGGCGCGATGTCGTGCGCTTTCTGACCGTGAGCTTTCCGGCGGCGGTCTATCTCAACCGGCGATGGTGGGTCAGTACCGCTCTGGTGTTCGTGGCGGTGTCGGTCGCCGTGTCGTGGTGGGTGGCCGCCAGCCCGGAGGTGCAGGCCACGCTCGGCGCACCCGAGCAGATCCGGCAACTCGTCGAGCACGACTTCGAGAACTATTACTCCGAGAATCCAGCGGGCTCGTTCGCCGCCCGCGTGTGGGTGAACAACGCCTGGGTGGCCGCCACATGCCTGGTGCTCGGCGTGTTCCTCGGCATCCCGGTCGTCTACGCGCTGTGGATGAACGTGGTGAATCTGGCGGCATCGGCAGGGCTGATGGCCGCGGCCGGTCGCCTCGACGTGTTCTTCGGCCTCATCACGCCGCACGGTCTGCTCGAGCTCACCGCCGTGTTCGTGGCCGCCGGTGCGGGTCTGCGGCTCGGCTGGACGGTGATCGACCCCGGGCCCCAGCGGCGCAGCGACGCGCTGGCTGCAGCGGGCCGCTCGGCCGTCGGGTTGGCGGTGGGGCTGGCCGGCGTGTTGCTCGTCTCGGGGGTCATCGAGGCGTTCGTGACGCCGTCGGCGCTGCCCACGTGGGCGCGTATCGCCATCGGGGTGGTCGCCGAGCTCGCCTTCCTGGCCTACGTGTGGGTGTACGGTCGGCGGGCGGTCGAAGCCGGTGAGGTCGGCGACGTCGACCAGGACGTACGCGGCGACGTCCTGCCGGTGGCCGCCTGACGCCGCAGGTCAAAGCCGGCCGGCGGCCTTCAGGTCGAGATAGGCGTCAGCCACGGCGGGCGGCAGATCACCCGGCGGCGCATCGACGACGTGCGCGCCACGCCGGGTCAGCTGCTCGCTGACGCGGGCGCGGGCCAGCCGATCGTGCTCGGCCGCTGCCGCGCCGTAGACCGCGTGCGTGTCGCCGCGCCCGGCGGCGAGCTGCTCGAGGCGAGGATCGGCGACCGAGGCGATCAGCACCGTGTGCCGATGGGTGAGCCGGCCGATCACCGGCAGCAGCCCCAGCTCGACGGCGCTGGAATCCAGGCCGGTCAGCACCACGACGAACGCGTGCCGGCCGGCGCGCTGCATCACCTCGGCGGCCAGCCCTCGGTGATCGGTTTCGAGCAGCTCGGGCTCGACCGGCGCCAGTGCGTCCACCAGCCTCGGGAGGGTTGCGCCCGGCGGGGGCCGGGTGACCGACGCACGAACGCGGCGGTCGTAGGCGATCATGTCGACTCGGTCACCGGCGCGGTTGGCCAGAGCAGCCAGCAGCAGCGCAGCGTCCATGGCGGCGTCCAGGCGCGGCTCGTCGCGTCCGGTGCCGCCCACGGCGGCACCGTCGATACCAGCTGTGCCGACTCGGCCGGCGGAGGTCCGCCCGGTGTCCAGCACGATGAGCACGTGGCGGTCGCGCTCCGGGCGCCAGGTACGGACGACGACGCCACCGCCGCGGGCTGTGGCGCGCCAATCGATGGACCGGGTGTCGTCGCCGATGACGTACTCGCGCAGCGAGTCGAACTCGGTGCCGGCACCACGGGTCCGCACGGCCGAGCGCCCGTCGATCTCGCGTAGGCGGGCCAGCCGGCTCGGCAGGTGCCGACGGGCGCGGAACGCCGGCAGCACCCGCACCGACCAGGGGACGTGCCGCCAGCTCTGCCGGCCACCGAGGCCCAGCGGGCCGAACGTGCGGATGGTGACCCGGTCGGCATGGCGGTCGCCGCGGCGGGTCGGGCGCAGGACCGTCTCGACGACGTGGCGACCTCCGGGCTCCAGATCCAGGCGGTGCCGTTCGCCGGTCGCGCCCGCTGACGGCGACCACGCGTCGCGCAGGATGCCACGTACCCGGCGAGTGCCGTCGTTTCGCACGCTCAGCTGTACGTGCGCCTGCTCACCCAGCCGGGCGGCGTGGTCGCCACCGCGGTCCAGGTGCAGAGCGCGTGGTGCGCCGGCCAGTGCCGCGTCCACGCCGGTCACTGCCAGGACCACGCCGGACACGACGACGACACCCACGACCGATGGCACGGCAACGGCGACGATCACCGCGCCGAGTGCCGCGAGGACCGCCACGCGGCCGGTCAGCACCATCAGCGCGGCACCGAGACGGTGGACAGCACCGTCTCGAGCACGGAGTCCGGTGTCACGCCCTCCATCTCCGCCTCGGGTCGCAGGGTCATCCGGTGCCGCAGAGTGGGCCGGGCCAGCGCCTTGACGTCGTCCGGGGTCACGTACTCACGGCCGGACAGCCATGCCCAGGCCCGGGACGTCCGCAGCAACGCCGTGGCACCCCTCGGCGACACACCGAGCTGCACCGACGGCGACACGCGGGTGGCCCGGCACACGTCGACGACGTAGCCGAGTACGTCCGGGTCGACGCGGACGCCGTCGACCGCCGTGCGAGCGGCCCGCAGATCCTCCGGTCCGGCGACCACACCGACCCCGGCTGCGCCGAGATCGCGCGGATCGAAGCCGTCGGCGTGCCGGCGTAGTACCGCGATCTCGTCGTCCCGCTCGGGCAGGGAGACGGTGAGCTTGAGCAGGAACCGGTCGAGCTGCGCCTCGGGCAGGGGATACGTGCCCTCGTATTCGACCGGGTTCTGTGTGGCGGCCACGACGAACGGGTCCGGCAGCGCCCGGGGCTGACCGTCGACCGAGACCTGCCGCTCTTCCATGGCTTCGAGCAGCGCGGCCTGAGTCTTCGGCGGCGTGCGGTTGATCTCGTCAGCCAGCAGCAGGTTCGTGAACACCGGGCCGGGCGCGAACGAGAACTCTGCGGTGCGCGCGTCGTACACCAGCGAGCCGGTGATGTCGCCGGGCATCAGGTCGGGGGTGAACTGCACGCGTTTCGTGTCGATGTCGAGCGTGGTCGCCAGGGTCCGCACGAGCAGCGTCTTGGCCACGCCCGGCACCCCTTCGAGCAGCACATGGCCACGGCACAGCACGGCGATCACCAGGCCGGTGACGGCGGAGTCCTGCCCCACGACGGCCTTGGCGACCTCGTGCCGGACGCTGGTCAGTGCGGCTCTGGCCTGGTCGGAGGCGGTGGTTGGCGCGTCGGTCACGGTATGCCGGAATCCTTTCGTGTGGGCGGCGCGGCGCCGGCCGGGCGGGCAGAGCATTCGGCCTCGAGCGTGTCGAGCTCGTCGGCCAGCCGGACGAGCCCGGCGTCGTCAGCAGGTGGCGGGCCACCGAGCACAGTCTCGACCTGTTCGACGGGGCGACCCGTGCGCTCGGCGACGACTGCGGCGAGTTCAGCCACCGCGGCCGGCGACGGTGTGCTCGAGCGGCGCCCCACCATGCGGTCGAGCCTACGGAGGCTGGCCTCGCGCAGCAGCGCAGCGGCGTGTTCCCGGGCGTGCCCGCGCCGGTAGAGCCGGGCCCGGCCCTCGGTCGTCTCGCTTGCGCGCACAGCGACGGGAAGCTGCTCGGGCACCAAGCGACCCAGCCGCCGCGCCCGCCATGCGGCGGCCAGTGCCACGGCGACCGCCAGCTGGAGCGCAGCCGCGCCGACCCAGTCGGGCAGCTGGTCGGTCAGCGACACGGTCCCGCCCTCGGCGGACTCGGGCACCGGGCGGTACCAGACCAGGTGGTCGCTGTGGCCCAGCAGACCCAGCGCCAAGGCGGCGTTGCCGTCCTGGTCGAGATGTTCGTTGGTCAGCGGGTCGCCGGAGCCGATGAGGGTGACCGGGCTGCCTCCCGCGCTGGCAGTGGTCACCAGCGCGGCGCTGTCGCCGACGGTGTAGCACCGAGCGCCGTGGGTGCGGCTGAGCTCGCCCTCGTAGCCCAGCCCACCGAGCCTGGCCGGCCCGGCCCGGCGGGCCTCGGGGAGGTCACACGCGGGTTCGACGACCTCCGGCGGGCCGACCCGGACAGGGTCGAGCTCCGGTGCGAACTGCTCCACCGACGCCTGCGGTGCCACCAGGACCAGGCGTGCTCCGGTGTCGACCACGTCGTTGACCTGACCGGCAGTGAGGAGGTCGGGCACGGTGACGAG
>JAJYTA010000102.1 GCA_021793295.1 Actinomycetes bacterium | reverse complement strand
GGCCTCGGTCAGCGCACGGCCGACCTGCACGGCCTGCGGCAGCTCGTACTGGCCGGCGGCGTCGGCGAGAACGACGGCGTCCGGGCCGAAGACGTCGCGAACCGTGTGCACCGAGGCGATGTCGTCGGCCGGCGACACCCCAATGGCCACCTTGACCGCACGAAAGCCCAGGTCACGCAGCCGGGTGGCTTCCGCTCGAACGCCATCCTGGCCCTCGGCGCCCGAGCCCGCGGGCGCGCCCGGCACCCCGGAGGCATACACCGGTACGCGGTCGCGGAACCGGCCGCCGATCAGCGCATGCACCGGCTGCCTCAACAGCCGTGCCCACGCGTCCCACATGGCGATGTCCACCCCTGCCAGCGCTTCCAGCCAGAACCCGGTGTCGTGCCCGCGCACCCGCATCCCGGCGTACAGGCGCTCCCAGGTCCGGGTGATCTCGTCCAGGCGTGCCCCGACCACCAACGGGGCGAGCAGGTCGTCGATGATCGCCGCGGTCGCCCGCGCGCCGACCGGTGCCTTCGCCTCACCCCAGCCGACGACGCCGTCGGCGGTGGCGATCCGCACCAGCACGGTGTCGATCGTGTCGCTGTAGACGTACCGGCGCCGCTCAGCGGGCGGATACTCCACCAGCGGGCGGCCGTGCTCGGCGCTCCAGGTCCTGGCGCCCCAGTAGACCTCCGGCGGCCGCGCCTTGAGCACGAACGTCTCGACGCTGGTGACCTTCATCGGTTTCCCTCCTGCTCGATGCGATCCAGCACGGCGTGTAGCACCGGCGCTTGACCCCACGGATAGACGGCGCTCGCCCGGGTGACGTAGTTCGCCGCGTCGCCGACCGGCGTGGCCTCCGACACCTCGAGACCGCCGTCGTCGAGCCCGTGCATCGTCGCGTCGAAGGCCCGGTCGACGACCGGCAGGTACTCGTCACCCACCAAGCCGTAGCGGATCGCGCGGGCCAGGCCGTAGGCGACGTAGGCGGCGACGCTGTTCTCGATCGGCGCGGCCGGGTCGTCGACGACGGTGTGCCACTGGCCGCCGTCCTCGTGTCGGACCAGCGCCTCCACCAACCGTTGCAGTCGTCGGTGCAGCTGGTCGTCAGCGACGGCGTGCAAGGTGTCGACCAGGCCGAGCAGCGCCCAGCACTGCCCGCGCCCCCACGCCACGCCGTTGCCGCGGCCGGTGTCCACGTCGAACCCGTGATGAAACAACCCGTCGTCGCGCTGTAGGACCACCGCGTACTCCGTCGCGTACGCCACGGCATCGTCGGGTCGGCCCAGCGCGGCCAGGCCCGGCCCGTCGGTGTGCATGCAATCGACCCAGATGGTCGACGACCACCGCTGCAGGTCCGGACGGTGCACCCGGGGCCCGCCGGGCACCCGGCGCCCAGCGGTCACGACCGCATCGGTCCAGCGTGCACAGGCATCGTCGATCACGACGTCCGGGCGCGCCGCGCGCAACGCCTGCAGCGCTTCCACCGCGATGAGGTGGTCCGTCGCCGCCGGCGCGGCCGCCAGCGACGGACCCACGAGGTCGGCCACCCGCTCCACGTAGGCCGGCCGCCCCAGGACCAGGCCCGCGCGGACCAGTCCGGACAGCATCCCGCCCACCCCGAAGCCCCAGATGGTCACCGGGCAGGCGAGGGTACGCTCCGCGACATCCTCGGCTGCGGCACGTAGGCCGGGCACCAAAGCCGTCATCGGCCGGCCTTCTCGTAGACCTCGACCTCGAACACCCGGGCGACGTCGATGGAACTGCCGGACGGGTCGCTGATGGACAGGCGTACCTGGTCACCGGTGACGCCGAGGTCCTGGGCGGTCACCCGGTGATCGACGTTGCCGACGTACTCTGCGACCTGCTGCCAGCCGTCCGGGGTCCGGACCTCGATCGTGAAGTCCTTGAGCGTGCTGGTGGGGTCGTGGTTCGTCTGGTTGTAACCGCTGTAGACGTAGACGGCGCCGATGTCCGTCGGGGAGCCCAGGTCGACGGTCAGCTCGGGACTCTCGTCGCTTTCGGCCGAGATCCAGCGGCTGGCGTCGGTGAACAGCCCGTCGACGGCCTTGTCGCCCCCGGTGTCCGCACGCAGCTGCGACGACGCGGTGACCGGTGCGCCTAGGGCGACGTTGACACCGGGCGGTACCGACACGAAGGCGCGCGCCTCGACGTCACGCCGGACGCCGTAATGGCGGTAACGCACCGTCGCCCGCAATTCGGCGGTGTCGGCGGCATCCGGCCCCGGGGTCAGCGTCCAGCTCGACGACGTCGTTCCGCGCGGGTCGACCTTGCGTTCGGCGGCTCTGGTCTTCTCGGCCGTCCAGCCGTCGGGGACGTCCAGGTCCACCTGCACGTCCAGCAGCGGTGCCTCCGAGGTGCTCGTGACCGTCACGGTGAGCGGGGTCGCGGTCCCGGCCGGGTAGTTCGCTGCGGCGTCCATGTCGACCGATGCGCCCGGGTAGTCGCGCGGCGTCACCGGGAAGGCGCGGTTGGTGAAGGTGATGTCGGCGTTGTGGTCCAGCCAGTGTGTGAGGTACGTCCGCCCGGCCAGGAGCGCCACCCACTGCTCGCGCCCGGCGTAGGTGTCCTCGGACCGATCACCGTACGTGCGGCCATCGTCGAACCGCGCCTGCATGTCCAGCACCATCTGCGCGTGCTCGCGGGCCCACTCTGCTCCCGGGACGGACCGGCCGGTGTCGAAGCCGAACATCGACGCCATGGTGTCGATCAGGACGAAGTGCATCCGCCGGTGCGTACCCCAGTCGTTGCCCTGCGGGTAGTAGACGTCCGGCGTCGCAGCGCCCTGCTCATCCCGCAGGTAGATCGTCCCGCCCGGTGGGTCGTACGGCGGGGCGGCGAACTCGTAGTCCACCAGGGCTCGGTACACGAGGTCGGCGTTGAACAGCGCGGCTTTCGGCGTCGCCCGCCCGGCCAGTCCGTAGGCCAGTGGCGCGCCGACGCTGTTGGCGATGCTGGTGAAGTAGTCGGGGTGGATCCGGGCATGGTTGACCAGCGTGCCGTCGTCGAAGATGTTCGACCCGTCCAGCCACTGCCGCACCGGCTTGCCGTGCAGGTCGGTGTCGTTGCTCAGGTCGCTGGGGCGCGAGTAGGCCGAGATCATCAGCTCCAGTGCCTTGTCCTGCCAGACCGCGACGTTGGGGTGCTCCGGCATCATCGAGACCGCAAGGTTGAGGAAGGCCGCGTTCCAGGCGTTCTCCTCGGCTTTGGTGTCGCCGGGGGTGATGACGTTGCCGTCGGCGTCGGCGTAGTACGGAACGTCGTAGTCGAGGAAGATGTTCGCCTCGGCCTCGACCATCCGCGCCAGCTGTTCCTGGTCAGCTGGCGGCAAGTCGTCCCAGAGCAGCCAGCCGCCGAATGCCGCGTTGAACGTCCACAGCGCGCTCTGCCAGGCGCTGCCCCAGCCGGTGGGCAGGTTCGACTCGTGCGTGGCGGCGATCGAGGTGATGAGCCGAACCGCGACATCGGTGGCCTCGGGGATCGCCACGCCGGTCACATCCGGGTCGTACGCCCCGGTGGCCAGCGACGTGGCCAAAGCCAGCGCCTCGCTGCCCGGCGGGCGGATGTTCCCCTCCGCCACGCCGCCGAGATCGAGATAGTCGCCGGTCTGGTCGCCGTAGGTCTGCGGAAACCAGGTCTGCAGCGCGTATCGGTTCGTGTTGAGCAGGATCGTGCGGGCACGCTCGGCGTGCGCGTCAGCCGGCAACCCGGCGTCGAAGTCGTCCCAGTCGATGGGCACGACGGCGTCGGCGGTCGGCGTGGGGGTGGACGTGGTGGCCGCCGCCGGTGGCGGTGCCGGAGCGGCCGTGAGCAGGAGCGCGGCGGCCGCCGTCAGGCTGGCGATTCCTCGGGGTGCTGTGGACAACGTCGTCCTCCTCTGCGCGTCGGGACGGGGATGGATCAGTGGGCAGGCCCCTCCTGGAGCTCGGAGCGGAAGCGGTACTTGCCTGATCCGACTTCGTAGACGGCGTAGCCGTCGCGCATCTCGAGGAACCGGACGCCGTCGGCTGCGTCTGCGCGACGCCCGCCTTCGGTGACGTCGCCGGGGTCGGAGGTGGGGACGTGGACGGTTGCCGTCGCGTTGACGGGCACGGTGACCTCGAGCGTGAAGGTGTCCCCGGAGTGCTCCCACTCGGTTTCGATCTCGCCGCGAATCGAGTCGTACTTCGCCTTGGCCTCGTCGACGCCCCCCGGGTGCGGGCGGACGACGAACCTCTCGTAGCCCGGCCCAGCCGGATCCGCGGAGATCCCGGCGACGTGGCTGTAGAACCACTCGTCCACGGTGCCGAGCATGTAATGGTTGTTGGACCCAAGCCGCATGGGCCAGCGGGACGGGATCGTCGTCATCCCGTTCTCGATCCAGTGGCCCCAGCTGGGCTCGGTGGTCTGGCCGGCGAGACGATGGGCGACGTCGTGGTGGCCGTGCTCGGACAGCACCGGCAGCAACACACTGGTGCCCAGGATGCCGGTGTTGAGATGCCAGCCGCGGGCCTCGATGTCGTCGACCAGGCTCTGGACCACCGACGCCTCGTGGGCTTCGGGCACCAGGTCGAAGGCGAGCGGCACGGCGTTCGACGTCTGCTTGTACTCGATCCCCTCGAAGGTGTCGTAGTAGCCGTTGTCCTCGTCGAAGAAGACCTCGTTGAAGCGGTCCCGCACGTGGTCCGCCAGGGTGGCGTAGTGCTCGGCGTCGGAGGTCTTGCCGAGGACGGTGGCGATGCGGGCCATCTCGCGCAGCGACTTGTAGAAGTACGCGGTGCCGACCAGGCGCCGGTCCTCCTCGGGGTTCGAGCCGAACGGCGACGCGTGGTCCCCGTACTGCTCGACGCTCATGATCCCGTCGTCGAGCAGGGTCTCCATGAAGTCCATGTACCGGGTGAGGAAGGCGTAGTGCTCGGTGAGCACCGCGCGATCGCCGTAGTCGGTGTAGAGCGACCACACCAGGGCCGGGAGCACCCCAGTCCAGGCGGCGGAGATGCTCACCGAGCGGGAGTCGTTCGGCCATGGGGCCACGACGGTCACGCGCCCGAGACCGCGTGCCTGGTCGTCGTTGCGGTTCTGCGCGGTGTCGACCTGGTTGTCCTCGAAGTCGTTCAGCCACTTCTTGAGGAAGGCGGCCATGTCGAAGTTGTAGAGCATGGTCGGCAGCGCCACGTGCGCGTCGCCCGACCAGCCGCGCCGTTCGAAGGTCGGGCTGTCGGTCGGCATGCCGTGCAGGTTGTTGAGGATGGTCGCTCGCATCGCCTCGTGAATCTGGCCGTAGAGCTCGTTGGACGATTCGAAGACGCCGACCGAGTCGACGGCGTTGTGGACCTCGCGACCCGTGATGGTGCCGGTGGTGGGCGGCTCTGGCAGGCCCTCCACCTGGACGTACTGGAACCCGGTGTAACTGAACGACGGTTCCCAGACCTCCGTGCCCTCGCCGGCGAGCACGTAGATGTCCAGCTGGCCCTCCGCGTCGCTACGTTCGGGGTCGTAGTGGCCGAGATTGGCCACCGTCCCGTCGTCGTTCAGTTCCTCGCCGTACAGCATCCTGACCTCGGTGCCGGCCGCGCCGGAGACCGAGAGCCTGGCCCAGCCGGCCGTCGTCCGGCCCATGTCGAACACGTAGACGCCAGGCTTCGGCTCCGTGATGCGCACCGGCTCGATGTCGGTCGCCGTGACAGGGGGCATGGTCTGCGCTCGAACCAGCGGTGCCGGCGGCGAGAGGACCGCGGCGCTCGACCAGCTAGCCGCCTGGTAACCGGGCGACGCCCAGCCCGGCTTCGCTCGCCGGGCGTCGTAGGTCTCGCCGGTGGCGATGTTGTCGTAGACGGTGGGCCCCTCGGTCACCTGCCAGGACCCGTCCGAGGCGACCGTCTGGGTGGTGCCGTCGGTGTAGTCGACCTCCAACTGCAGCAGCATCTTGGTGTCGTCGACGAAATCCGCACCGCCGGCCGGGACGACGAATCCGTGATGACCTCGGCCGAGCTCGGCGCCGATCGCGTTGGCGCCTTCTCTGAGCTGGTCGGTCACGTCGTAGGTCGAGTAGAGGACGCGTCGGTTGTAGTCGGTGAACGCCGGGTCGAGCATCCGGTCACCGATGCGCTCTCCGTTGAGGACGTAGGTGCCGTAGCCGAGCCCGCTCACATAGAGCCGGGCCCGGCTGACCGGCTTGGTGACGGTGAATTCCTTGCGCAGCAGGGGTGCCGGCGGATGGCTCGGCCGGAGCCGGACCTGGTTCGGCCACGGCCCTTCGCCGTAGGGCGCGACCTCGAGCGCGTCGGACCACCCGGAGTCATCGAACCCCGGCTGCTGCCAGCCGGACTGGTTCTGGCGCGTCACCCGCCAGGACGCGTCCGTCACGACGTCGAGCCGCCGGCCGTCGGCCAGCTCGACCTCGAGCTTGGCCACCAGACCTGCCGGGCCGACATAGCGGTTGCGGCCCGACACCGCCAGGGTGTTGGTCCCGGCGGTCAGTTGGTCGGTGAGATCGACCTCGATGGCCATGCGACCGCCGAACACGCGGGTGTGCGAGCGCGCGGCCTCGGTACCGTTGACGTGCAACACGAAGGCGTCGTCCGCGGCCAGCACCATCACGGCCCGCTCCACGGGTTCGGCCGGCAGCTCGAACGTCCGGCGGAAGTAGCGGGTGCCGGCCGCCACGGAGTCCGCCGGGTCGCCCTCCGGATTCCAGATCCAGGCAGCTCCGACCGGGTTGACGGGCCCTTCCGGCATGCCGATCCATTCGGCCTCCCAGTCGGACTCGTCGAGCAGCCCCATCTCCCACCAGGACGTGTCGCTCCACCGCGAGCGGTCACCGTCGCCGTCGGCCACTTGCACCCGCCAGAAGTAGCGGGTGCCGGATTCCAGGCTCGGACCCGCGTAGGCGACGTTGACCGACTGCGACGACTCCACCCAGCCGGAGTCCCACACATCCGGGCGGCCGCGGGCCGACCGGTCCGCGGTGGAGGCCACCTGAATCCGGTACGCGCTCTGGACCTGTGCCCGCTCCGAAGACTCCAGCACCCAGCTCAGCAGGGGTTGGGGCGCGTCGATGCCCAGCGGTTCGTGCAGGTACTCCACCGTCGTGTCCACCACGACGATCTCCGAGCCGGCCGCGGCCGACTCCGGCGCGGGTGGGATCGCCGCCATGAGCAGTGCCGCCAGTGCCGGTAGAACCAGTAGTCGGTGTCGAAGCACGCTGCCTCCCGCAATCGGTCACGCTTGCCAATCGGTTCTCGAACCTGGAACGTCAGTTGGTCACCGGTGCCAGCAGTGCGAGGTCGACCACTTCCGCCAGCCGTTCCCGCCCGGCATCGCTGGGGTGCAGGTGATCGCCCTTGTCGTATTCGGGCAGGAGGCGCACCGGATCGTCCGGGTCGCGTAGCGCGGCGTCGAAGTCGATGACGCCGTCGAAGACGGGGTCGGTGCGCAGGAACTCGTTCACCTCCTGGCGCACGATCTCCTTCTCCGGTGTGAAGGTCGCGGCCCCGCCGATCGGGGTCAGGGTGCCGACCACCAGTCGCAGTCCGCGGGAGTGCACCCGGTCCGCGATCTCGCGGTAGGCGTCGATCAGCGGTTCGGCCGAGGTGACGCTGCGCGACACGTCGTTGATGCCCTCGAACAGCAGCACCGTGTGCACGCCCGGCTGGTCCAGTGCGTCACGGTCCAGCCGGTCGAGAACCCGCGGCCCGTACCCGTCGAACAGGATCCGGTTGCCCGACATCCCGGCGTTGAGCACCCCCGACTGCTGCGCCGGCGGCAGCTCCAGGATCCGGCGGGCCAGATGGTCGGGCCAGCGCAGGTTGGTGTCGGGCACGTCGCCGCCGCCGTCGGTCAGCGAGTCGCCGACGATCGCGACCGCGCCCGCCGCCTCGGTCGTGTCGAAGGAGACCCGGTCCAGCCAGAACCAGTGCTGCAGTTCATCGGTGAACGCGTCGCCCCCGGCCTCGGCAGCGTGCCGGCCGTCGGCGAGGTAGCTCGTCGCCGTCGGCCGCAGGTGCCCGGTCACCGTCGGGACCGACCCGGGTACGTACGCGCTGACGACGACGTCCGAGGCCGGTGTCCAGCTGCCGGCCACGGGGTCGCTGACCACCGAGCTCCCGGCCGGCACCGTGACCGTGGCCTGACCACCGAAGGTGACCGGCCGGATACTGCCCTCGACCACCTCGGCGCGCTCCTGCTGCTCGCCCACGGTCACCTCGCCGAACGTCACCGGCTCGAGGCCGAAGGCGTTGGTGAGCCGGAGCCGCAGGTCCTCGCCGCCGATGCTGGTGCGCACCACCATCCGCACCGTCTGGTTCGCGAGCTGCACGTCTTCGAGCAGTGACGACGACGCCGTCCACGTGCCGGTGCCGGGGTGCGGCGGCTCGTCGATCACCGGCGTGAACCGCACGGCGTCACCGCGCGCGTTCCCGGGCGCATCGCCGACGGTCAGCGTGACCGAGCCGAGCCGGTCCTCGGTGAACTCGTACTCGCCGAGCGAGATCCAGCGCCCGCCGTCGACCCGCTGGTCGAGCACGGTGTCGGTCGTTCCGCCGGCATGGGTCACCGTGAAGGTGGCGGCCGGCGTGCTGTTGGTGTGCAGGGGGAACCAGACCGCGACGTCGTAGCTGCCGTCCAGCAGTTTCGCCGACCACGTGGCGGTCGAACCGTCTGTCGAGCTGTAGCGCGACTTGGAGCCGTCGAACCCGGCCAGGCTGCTGCCGGCCCAGGTGCCGGTCTCGGCGTAGGCCGGTGTCTCCGGGTCGCAGGTCGCGGGCGTGCCCTCGTCGGTGACGATGACGACCGACGGACCGCCATCCGGTGCGGTGACGACCACCGGCTCGGACCACGGCCCGGTCCCGACGGTGTTCGCCGCGGCGACGGTGTACGTGCCGGCCGCCCGGTCCGGGGTCCCGAGCACCAGGGAGGTGCCGGTGGTGCTGCCGATCACGCCATCGATGCAGGCCGCGGACTCCGCGACCTCGACGACGTACGACCGTGCGCCGGGAACCGGGTCCCAGCTCAGCCTCACCTGGCCGTCGTCGCCGGTCTCAGCGCTCACCGCGCCGGGTTCCGCCGCCGGCGCCGCGGTCTCCACCGGCAGCGAGTGGTCGGCCCGGCCGCCGCCGCTGAGCACGTAGTCGTGCCCGGGCGCGAAGGCGAACCGGAAGGCGCCGGTGACGTCGTCGACGTCGAAGTCGACGTCGCGGCCGGTCGTCCGGTCGGTGATGCGCAGCTGGCCCGGGTCCCAGCCGGTGTTGGCGTTGCGGATCCGGCTGCGGTTCTCGCCGTCGGTCCACTCGAACACCGAGCCGGTGGTCACCGGGTAGACCTCGGCGGTGAACCCGGTGACCTCGCCCGCCTCGGACCGGTCCCGCGTCACCAGCACGCCCTTGCCGCCGACGAACGCAGGCACGCGGTCGGTGCCGACGGCGTAGTCCTCGAGCGTGCAGGGGCCGTCGTACACCGCGCCCGTGGAGTAGTCGATCCAGCGCCCGGCCGGCAGGTACACGTCGCGGGACTGCGCGGTCTCGAAGTCGGCCCCGAACACCGGTGCGGCCAGCAGCGACTCGCCGAGCATCCACTCGTACTGCCGGGTCTCGTCGTTCACCAGGCCGTAGGTCGCGGGGTCGTCGGGATAGGCGATCGGCAGCGGCGTCATGGCGTACGGGAAGCCGGACTCGTGGCCGTCGAGCACGGCGTCGTAGATGTACGGGTGCAAGGCGTCGTGCCACAGCGCAAGGTCCTTGACCTGATCCGCGTAGTCCGTCCGGCCGAGCTCCCACGGCCCCTTCCCGAAGGCCAGCACCGGCGTCATCGCGTTGAACTGCGCGTTGCGCATGAAGTAGTCCATGTACGCCGGGTCGTCCATTCGCGGCCCCGGCGTGCCACCCACGTAGTCCGGGTACAGGTTGCCTGCGCCGCTGGCGGCCATGTTGAGCAGGTTCACCGGCATCCGGTCCGGGTCCTCGTGGAAGACGTCGCCCGTGCCGTAGATGGTGTCGTTGATGCGGATGATGTCGCCGGGCACCGAGTAGGCGGCGTTGCGCACCATGAGCAGGTCGCCGGCGTCGGCCAGGGCGGTCTGGACCGGGTTCCAGTTGCCGTCGAGGTGGAGGTCCGGCTCGTAGAGCATGGTGTCCTCCTTCCACCCGTCGACGTCCCACAAGCGCATCCGGTCGACGTACCAGTCGACGGCGTCGTCGTTGGAGCCGTCGAGGACGTAGCTGGCACCGCTGGGGAACTGCGCCCGCGTGACGACCGTGGGGGTGCCGTCGTCGTCGGTGAGCAGGTGACCGGCTGCCGCCGCCTCCGGCATGAACGGCCCGTCGTAGTGGTCGTTGTGGTTTCCGCCGTCTTCGGGTGCGGCCTTGAAGTTGTTCCGCGCACCGAGCAACAGATCGAGGTCGTTGTCGGCGAACAGCTTCTTCAGCCGGTCCGGGTCGGGGTAGCGCGGGTTCGGCAGCCCGGGCTGGGAGTCCTCACGGTCGGGTTCGTGGGTGTCGTCCCACATCCCGAAGCTGTTCGTCGTCCCCTCGATCGGTTTGCCGCGCGGTCCCGGCCAGAATCCGGAACCCACGACGCCCCAGCCCAGCGGATAGCCGTGGTCGAGGAAACCCTGAACCGTCTCTTCGACCGACGACTGGTAGGTGTTCCAGGCCAGCGCACCGTAGGCCTCCCACCCGAGCTCGAACATGTCCGGGCGGGGTTCGACATCGGTGTAGCCGTGCTCGGCCCGGGCCTCCTTGTAGTCGGCGTAGACGCGCTTGAGATCACCGGCGAGGAAGTAGTGCGCCGCGTCGACCTCGTCGGCTCCGGCCACGCCGAGCCGGTTCTCCGACTCGGTCAGCCCTACTCGCTTCTGGCCCTCGTCGAACAGCACCTGGGCCACCCCGGCCTGCGGGAACACCATGAACGTGCTGATGAACCGCTTGCACGAGCCTTGGTTGGTGATGTTGTCCAGGACGATGCCGCTCAGCTCGGTGGTCGGCCGGGCTTCGACCTTTCCGCTACACGGGGTGCCCTGGTCGGGCTGGCCGTTGGCGTGCGCGCCGTAATCGCCGAGCCCGTAGGCGGGACCGCCTGGGCCGGTACGCAGGTCGATCGTGGCCGGGGCGGCGTCGAGGTCGCGCACGGCGATGCGCACCGTGGTGGCCGACGGGTGCACGTGAACCCGGACGGCCGAGCCGTCGTCGAGTCCGACGTCCAGAACGGCGGTCGCGGCCTTCGGGTTGCTCACCAGGTCCGTGGTGACGGCGTCGGCGAACTCGTCCGCGCCGTCGCCGCGCACGCGCAACCCGGAGTCCTCGTGCGGGGGGAGGGTTTGAGCACCAGAGGCGTCGGTGAAGCCGTAGCGGAAGCCGTCCTTGTCGATCACCATCTGGTAGGTGTCACCGGTGACGGTGATCTCGTCCGCGGTCTCGGTCACCGTCGGTCGCTTCGCCGGCGCGGCTTCCACCGGTTCGGCCCCGGCCGTGATCAGCCACGGCGCTGTAGCGACCAGCGCGGCGGTAGTGAACGCGCAGAGTCTGTTCACGATCAACTCCTCGATCCGCTCCGAGCACCTGGCGCGCCCGGGCCGTTGCAGGAACTTCAGAACTCAGGGCCGTCCTGGACGACGACGTTGGTCCCGGCACCGCCGTTCACCACGTCGCGGCCGGACCCGCCGTACACGACGTCGTCGCCGTCGCCGGCGTTGACCACGTCGCGGCCCGGGCCACCGAACAGCGTGTCGTCGCCCTCGGCACCGTTGATCACGTCGTCGCCGGAACCGCCGCAGATGACGTCGTCACCGCCGCGGCCGTTGATCACATCGCGACCGCCGAGGCCCACGATGACGTCGTCACCGGGCGTGCCGACGAGCACGTCGTCGCCCTCGGTCCCGACGATCGTCGCCGCTAGGCCGCCGCAGAACAGCCCCGACACCGACCCCACCTCGTAGTCGTGGCCGGGCACGATCTCGAACGACACGGCGCCGGTCACGGCATCGGTGGTGAAGGGCACGTCCGCCCCGGCAGTACGGTCGACCACGCGTAGGTCGTCCGCCGCGCCGGGGACCGCCGAGGCGGTGATGGTCGAGCGGGTGGTTCCGTCGCTACCGACGAACTCGTACGTCGCGCCGGGCTCGGCGACCGGGTAGACGTCGGCGACCAACTCTTCCCGGTCGGCCGCCGGATCAGGGTCGGCGTCGCGGACCAGGATGCCGGTCCCGCCCACGAACGCTGGGATCTTGCCCACGGGGATCTCGTGATCCTCCAGCGTCACCGGACCGGTGTAGCGCTGCCCGGTCTCGATGTCCATCCACTCGCCTTCGGGCAGGTACACGTCACGCGAGTCCGCCGTCGTGACGTCGGACCCGTACAGCGGGTACACCAGCAGCGACGGGCCCAGCAACCACTGGTACTGCTTGGCGGCGTAGCTCACCAGGTCGTAGGTCGCGGGGTCGTCGGGATAGGCGATCGGCAATGGCGTGGCCGTGCCCGGATAGCCGGTCTCGTAGCTTCGCACGGCCGCGCTGTAGATGTAGGGCAGATACTCCTCGTGCCATCGGGCGGCCTTCAGCGCCGCCGCTTCGAGGTCCGGCTCGGAGATGCGCCACGGCTCGTTGCCGAACGACATCGACGGCGACACCGCGGCCAGCATCGCGTTGCGCGCGAGGAAGACCTGCTTGTCGTGGTTGGTCTCCAGGTCGGGCATGGGCCGCCCGCCGACGATGTCGGGGTAGAAGTTCGGCTGTCCGCTGGCCGGATAGGCCAGGCTGTTCACGACGGTACGGTCGCGATCGCGGGTCGCGTGGTTGTAGTCGGTGTCGTTGATCCGCAGGATCGACCCGGCCACCGAGAAGGCCGAGTTGCGCACCATCATCAGGTCGCCGCGCTCGGCGAACACCTCGTTCGTGGCGTTGATCAGCGCGCTGTCATAGAACGCGTTGTCCCCGCCGTCGAACATGTGATCTTCCTTGTAGCCGTCGCCGCCCCACGTCGCCATCAGGTCGGCGAACCACTCCAGAGCCTCGGGATTCTCGGGGTCGACGAGGTAGATCGGCGAGCGCGGGAAGTACGGCGTCTTGAACACCTTCGCCGCACCGGACTCGTCGGTGATGAAGTAGCCCTTCTCCAGACCCTCCACCGTCCACGGGCCGTCGACCGCCGGGTCGTACTTGCCGCCGTCCTCGGGCAGTGCCTTGAAACTCGGGCGCATGCCGAGGATCAGGTCGATGTCGTGCTCGGCGAAGAACTCCTTGTAGGCGTCCGGATCGGGGTACTTCTCCCCCCACAGGCCGAAGCTCGACGTCGTGCCCTCGTTACCGTCCGCGCCGTACGGCCAGAAGCCCGACCCGGTGACAGCCCAGCGCAGCGGGTACCCCTCGGCCAGGTAGCGGGTCACGGACTCGGTGATGGTCTGCTGGTTGGTGTTGTAGGCCAGCGCGCCGTACGACTCGTAGCCGACGCCGAAGAACTCGTGCTGCGGCTTGGTGTCGACGAATCCGGCGTCGGCGCGGGCGTGCTTGTACTGCTCGTACACCGTGGCCATGTCGCCGAAGAAGTACCGCAGGTCGGGCATGGTCGGCGCGTGCACGCCGAGAGCGGTCGCGTCGTCGTCGATCTGCGCACTCATCCGGTCGCGGTCGAACACGACCTGGGCGAGCCCGCGGTCGGGGAAGACGGTGAACGTGCTGATGAATCGGTAGACCGGGCCGCCGTTCTGGGCGTAGATCTCGTCGAGGTCCAGGCCGTAGACGTTGAGATCGTCCGACCGCACGCCGCCGTCGTCGCCGAGCCCGTACGCCGGGTTCATCCCGCCGGCGACGCGCGCGATGATCCGCCCGGTGTCGGCAGCGTCCGGACCGGCCGGTTCCACGGACATTCGCAGCGAGTCCTCGCTCGGCCACACCGTCACCGTCGCGGGCATGCCGTCGGCGAACACGACCTCGAAGGTGACGGCGTCGTCGTCGGCACCGGTGACGGTCGTCGAGACGGCGTCACACGGCTCGGTATCGGCCGGCCCAGCCTGAAGCCCGGAGACCGGGTGCGGCGCGGCGACCTGGTCGTCGCCCCGGGACAAGCCGTAGCGGAAACCGTCGCGCTGGATCTGCATCGCCCAGCGCTCGGCGCGCACCTCGACGGTGCCTTCGTCCTCGATGAGCCGGTAGGTGTCGAAAGCTCGTTCCGACGGCTGCGCCGGCGGGCCGGGGTTCACGTCAGCCGTACAGCGTGGCAACGCCAGCCGCAGCGCATCGGTGCGGGTGATCGCGCCATCGGTCACCGCGGTGACGGTGAACTCCAACGGCTGCCCGGCGCGCAACTCGACCTGGCCGATGCTGTCCCAGCCGTTGCCGCCGCTGGACTGGTCGTAGGTCAGCGGCTCGGCCTGGCCCGCGGACCACGTGTAGGTCATCTGCTTGTCGTTGTCGACCGAGGCGGTGTACCAGACGTCGATCGCGTACACGCCGTCAGCCGGGGCCACGACCGTCCAGCTCGCGGTGGCGCCGGTTGCACGGGTGTACCGGGTGCGCCCGCCCTGGTAGCCGGGGTCACGAGCTTCGGCCCAGGTCCCGGTCTCGGTGTAACTGTCGTGGGTGGTGGTCACGACCACATCGGCAGGTGGAGCAGGCGGCGCTGCGGATGCCGCCGGCGGTTGGGAGCCACCGCCCAGTCCCGTGAGGCCGAGCGCGAGCGCGGCGGCGACTCCGATCCCGACGATGCGCGCGAAACGTGTTCTCATCGTTCACCTTCGTTTCTGGGCGTCGTCGGGCCGACGACCGCCAGGGCCATGGAGCGAACCATCAGCGCAGTCACTTCTGCCGGTCATCGCTGCGCTCACCACTCGACGTCGTCGTAGATCTCGACCTCGAAGATCCGGGCCACGTCGATCGAGTCGCGGGACCGGTCGGTGACGATCAGGCGCACCTCATCGGTGGTCACGGGTGTCAACGGCGTGTCCCGGCGCACCTCCGTGTTGCCGGTGACGGAGCCGACTTCGGTCCAGGTGCCGTCGGCGGCGCGGGCCTGAACGATCCACGACACGACGCACTGCCTGTCCAGCTTCCCCGTATGCATCCGCAGCAGTTTCGGCGTGGTCGGTTGCGCCAACGAGAACGTCGCCGTCGGCCGGCTGTCGTCGAGGGCGGACAGCCAGCGGCTCGACGTGTCGGTCGTGTTGCCGTCCACGAGGTTCTCCCCGACGTACTCGGGCGCGTAGGTCGAGCTCACCTCGACCGGCCGGCCGAGCGCGATGTTCGCCCCGAGCCGGTGGATCCGCCGCTCGACCGGCTGTGAGTAGCTGAGGCCGTTGGGTTGTTCAGCGGCGATGCGCACCTGGACGGTGGCCGGGGCGGAGATCGCCGTCAGGTCGAT
>JAJYTA010000311.1 GCA_021793295.1 Actinomycetes bacterium | reverse complement strand
CCGGCAGTCCGGCCGCGTCAGCAGGTCCGGGCTGAAATGCGGGCGGAGAAAGATGCGCGGGTCGAACTTCCACGTCCATCCGCCCTCGACCGCCCGGATCGACGTCTCGGCGACGTGCGCGGCGACGTAGGGGAGCGTGCGCTGCTCGGGAACCGTCCTGAACCGCGCGAGAGCAGTCTGACGATCCGGGTAGGTACGCAGCGGGCCGAA
Source organism: Actinomycetes bacterium (assembly GCA_021793295.1). Taxonomy (GTDB): domain Bacteria; phylum Actinomycetota; class Actinomycetes; order Jiangellales; family Jiangellaceae; genus Haloactinopolyspora. The sequence continues at coordinate 2,596 of JAJYTA010000311.1, read as the reverse complement.
GGCTCGCCGCTCGCGCGCCGCCAACTCTTCCGGCGTGATGTCGCGCACCGCCGTGTCGACGACGATCGCCCCGTCGATCTGCGCCTCGAACAGGGCCGCGGCCCGCAAGGTCACGAACCCGCCCATGCTGTGCCCGATCACGACCGGCGGCCGGCTGAACCCGGCGGCTGCGGCGACCGCATGGACTTCGTGCGCCCACGTGTCGAGGTCGTAGCTGTCCCGGCGATCGCTGTCGCCGTGGCCGGACAGGTCCAGCGCGACGACCTTTCCGGCCCCGGTCAACAGCGGCGCGACGTGATCCCACCACCGCGAATGCGCGGCGCCGCCGTGGACCAGGACGAGGCCCCGGTCAGCGCCTGAACCCCAGCTGCGATAGGCGATGGCCGCGCCGTCGACCGTGGTGCTCGCCTGCTCGGCCGGGGTGGCGAGCGCGGTGGTGAACCACTGCGGCGGGTGATCGGCAGGCGACGGGCACGCAGGTGTCATGGGCAGCATGCAAGCAGACCGCCCCCGATGTCGTCACATCGTCAGTTCACCTCCACCGGCACTCTGGCGATCGGCTCGTCGAACTCGGAGACCCGAACGACGACCTCGACGATCCACTCGCCGGACAGTGGCACGTTCACCGTCGTCTCGTATGAACCGGGAGCGGTCGAGGTGGCCTCGTACTCGAACGGGCCGAGGTCGGTGTCGGGCTGGGTGAGCCGTACCGTCGGCGGGTGATGCGGTGTCAACGCAGCCCCGGCGGCATCGGTGAGGTGGAACTCCAGCGTGTTGGAACCACGCGCGCCGGGTGCCAGCGTCAACTCGACGCGACCCGCACCTAGCTCGCCGTCCGCGGCGACGACGGCGGGTGTCGCGGCCGTGTCGTCGTCTTCGCGCGGATTCTGCTCGACGAGGAAGCCGGTGAGAGCCAGGATCACCATGATGACCGACGCCTCGATGCCCACCGTGCGCCGCAGGCCCGACGCCGCCGGGGCGCGGGCCATGCGGGGCAGCAGCCGGTAGCGGTTGTAGGCGGCCACGACCAGCACGGCACCGGCGAGGGTGACCTTGACGAGCAAGGTGATCCCGTATGCCGAGCCGAACAGCGCCGCCCAAGAACCGACGATCCGCCAGCCCAGGAGCACACCGGCGACGGCCAGGCCCGCGACCAGGAACGCAGCCGTCGCGGAGAACCGCGAGACCAACACGGCCGCCGGCACGGGATCGACGTGGGTGTCGCGCAAGATCACCCACAGCCCGATCAAGCCGCCGAACCACATCGCGGCACAGCTGACGTGCAGCACGTCACTGGCCACGACCAACCAGCCCGGACCGAAGGTGCGCGTGTGCCCGACCACCGCCAGTGAGCCCACGGCCAGCCCCGCCGCCGCGAGGGCCAGTCCCACGGATCCGGGGCCGGGTCGCGCCCATCTCGTCACGGCCGCACCGACGACGAGCCCGGCCGCTGCGAGCCACGCCGACTGACCGGGACCAGCGCTGAGCTGGGTGGCCCACGCGTCCGGGTCGGCCACGGCCTCCAGGCCGTCTCCGGTTTGGCGGGCACTGGTCAGCGGTAGCGAGACCAACTGCGCGAGAACGGCGAGGCCGGCGCCGACCAAGGTCAACGCGCGGATCCGCCGCGCACCAGCGGACGGGCGCAAGCGAGCGGGCAGCAGGACCATCTGGAACACCACGAGACCCGCAGCGCCGAGCAGGCCGAGATACCCGACGCCGTGGACGAGGTAGGTCACGAGGTCTACGGCGTCGCGTTCCTCCTCGCCGGCGACGTCGACGGTGGTCTGACTGGGCGCACCGACACTGAAGGTGAACGCACCGGCGATCGGGTGCGAGTCGGCGGAGATCACCCGCCAGCTCACGACATAGGTGCCGTCGTCGATCTCGGCGGGCAGTTCGGCGATGACCTGCTCGTCCAGCGCGCGGGTCACGACGTCGACGTCGGCACCGGAGGGGTCGAGGACGCGCACGCCGTTGTCGACCAGGTGGACCGGTTCGCTGAACGTCAGCGTCACCTCGCCGGGCGAGTCGGCCACGACCGTCCCGTCCGCCGGATCGGTGGCTTCCAACTGCGCATGCGCGGCCGCGGGCGTGTCACCCACCGCCGCCAGAAGCACGAAGATCAGCCCGGTGAGCGCGGCGAGCACAGCCGCTCGCCGACTCACCAGGCCCGGTTCGGCTGTCACGCCACCCGGCGGGTACGCAGCAACGCGATGGCGCCGAGGGCCGCGCCGATCATCCCCGCGACCAGCCCGGCGACGCCCCATCCGGTGCCGGAACCGGAGTCGTCGTCGGCGGCCGTGGCAGCTCCGGCGGGCTCGTCGTCCGCGAGGGTGGTGGTGTCTTCGGCGGCGGACTCGGCCGCGGTGTCTTCGGCGGCGGACTCGGCCGCGGTGTCTTCGGCGGCGGACTCGGCCGCGGACTCCTCGGCGTTCTCCGATTCGGGCTCGGTGACGGTGACCAGCGGCGCCGGTGTGTCAAGCGAGTCGGGGTCCTGTCCCTCGGCGGCGAGCTGAACCCAGGCGGTCTCGCCGTCCTGGCACGTCTGCACCGTGGGGAAGGCGAGGGTTTGCCCGGCGGCGCTGTCGGGGAGCTG
>JAJYTA010000101.1 GCA_021793295.1 Actinomycetes bacterium | reverse complement strand
GTCGTGGGAATCAGGCTCACCTCGAACCAGTCGGTGGCGACGGCGGACACGGTGAGCGAGACGCCGTCTACGGCCACCGATCCCTTCTCGGCGACGTAACGCATCAGCTCCGGGGGCGCCTCGATGCGGACCACGTCCCATCGGTGTCCGGGCGTGCGGCTGAGCACGGTGCCCACGCCGTCGACGTGACCTTGGACGATGTGCCCGCCGAGGCGGTCCGACGCGCGTACCGCGCGTTCCAGGTTCACGCGATCACCCGGCTCGCGTCGCCCCAGGGTGGTGCGGTCGAACGTCTCGCGCATGACGTCGACGGTGAACCGGTCGTCGTCGACGTCGACGACGGTGAGGCAGACGCCGTCGACGGCGATCGACGCGCCATGTACGGCGTCGCTGGCCGCGAGTGGGCCACGCAGAGTGAGGCGGGCGTCCTGCTCGTCGCCGTCCAGCGCGACGAGCTCGCCCAATTCCTCCACGATTCCGGTGAACATCGTCCTCATCTCCTCGGGGCCGCGGTGATCCGGACGTCGCCGCCGATCAGCGTGACGTCGGTGATGTCGAGTCGAAGCGCGTCGGCGATGGTCGTCACGCCGGCCTCGCCCAGCGCGGCCGGGCCGGCACCCAGCAGCGCCGGAGCGAGGTAGCCCACCACCCGATCGACCAGCCCGGCGGCCAGGAACGCCCCGGCCAGCCTCGGGCCGCCCTCCAACAGCACGTACCGGCGGCCGCGCTCATGCAGCGCCGTGAGCAGCTTGGTCAAGTCGACTCGACCCTCCGGGCCGGAGCCGACGTCGTCGGCCGTGGCGATCCAGGTGTCGGCGGCGCCGTCGCGCACGCGAGCGGTGCTCGGCGTACGCCCGGTGCTGTCGACGACCACCCGAAGCGGCTGGCGCTGTGCTCCCACGTCTCGTGCGGTGAGCTGGGGATCGTCGGCCAGCACCGTGCCCAGGCCCACGACGACGGTGTCGACCGCGGCGCGCAGCCGGTGTACGTCGGTGCGCGCGTCCGCGCCGGTGATCCAGCGGCTGGTTCCGTCAGCCGCGGCGCTGCGCCCGTCGAGGGTCGCCGCGAACTTCCAGACCACGAACGGACGGCCGAGGCGAAACGGCGTGAGCCAGCGGGCATTCGCCGCGGCCGCCTCGTCCTGGAGGACGCCCACCTCGACGTCGACACCGTGGGCGCGCAACCGGGCGATGCCGCCCGCGGCGACGCTGCTGGGCTCGGGCACCGCCACCACCACGCGGGCGATCCCGGCCTCGATCAACGCGTCGGTGCACGGCCCCGTGCGCCCGGTGTGCGCGCACGGTTCCAGGGTGACCACGGCCGTGCCCCCGCGGGCACGTTCGCCGGCGGCCCGCAGTGCGTGGATCTCGGCATGGGGCCCACCGGGCCGTTCGTGCCAGCCCTCGCCGACGATGTCGCCCGCGGCGTCGAGCACGACGCAGCCGACGTCGGGATTGGGTGGCGTGGTGAGCGCGGCGCGCGTGGACAATTCGACGGCGCGGCGCATCGCCGACAGCTCCGCCGGACCGGCCACCGGATCCTCCTCGCTCGAGGCGAGCTCCGGGGCCGTACGGCACGACGAGACCCGTACGTACGGCCGGGTACCGTGCTGCCCGCAACCTGCGGCGAGCCTGCTGACCCGGCCGCGCGTGCTGCCTCCCATCCGGACTTTCACCGTCGGTCTCGGAATTTCACCGAGTCAACCGAGTGTCGTCGAGACGACGCCCGGGTCGCGGACTGTCACCGCCGGTTCGGATTTTCACCGACCCCGGAGCACGCGTGGTGTCTTCGCTCAGAGTAACCGTTCGCGGCAGGTGATGTGTTCCCGAGCCGTGTGAGGTTGGCGACGCTCAGGACTCGTGCCGCTCCGCCGAAACAGCGTTGCCCGACGTCGCCGCGCGCGGCCACCATGGTCACTCATGACCGCGAAGATGCACGCCGACCAGGCCGACACCGACGTCGCTCTCGTGCGCCGACTGGTGGCCGAGCAGTTCCCCCAGTGGTCGCAGCTGCCGATCCGGGCGGTGGATTCGCACGGCACCGACCACGACATCTACCGACTCGGCGCCGAATTCGCTGTACGCATGCCACGGATGGCCGGTGGCGTCGGCCAGGCGGCGCAGGAGGCCCGCTGGCTGCCGTTCATGGCCCCGCAGCTGCCGCTTGCCGTACCGGTTCAGCGCGCGGCGGGCGCCCCGGACCACGGGTATCCGTTCGCCTGGGCGGTGTACGAGTGGCTTCCCGGCCGGCACGCGCAAGAGGGTCGGCTCGATCTCGACACCGCTGCGGTCGACCTCGCCGCGTTCATCCGCGCTTTGCAGACGATCCCGACCGCTGACGCGCCACCGGTCCGGCCCGAGGGCAGGGGCGGTCTGCTGGCCGTCCACGACGACGCGGTACACCGCGCGGTCACTGAACTCGGCGACCGCGCCGACGCTGCGGCGATCCTGCGTGCTTGGGAGGAGTCTCTGGCCGTCGGGCCGTGGGACGCCTCGCCGGTGTGGATCCACGGGGACCTGCTGCCAGGGAATCTGCTCGAGTTGGACGGGCGGCTGTCGGCGGTCATCGACTTCGCCACGCTCGGGCTCGGTGATCCGGCGACCGACCTGCTGCCGGCATGGAACCTGTTCGACCAGGACAGTAGGCGGCGGTTCCGGACCGAACTGGCCGTCGACGACGCTTCGTGGCTGCGTGGCCGAGGCTGGGCGCTGCTGCAAGCCGTCGTGGCGCTGCCGTACTACTGGGACACCAACCCGGGGATGGTCGGCCAGGCCACCCGCGCGCTGGAGCACGTGCTGGCCGGCTAGGTCAGGCGTGGCGGATGGCCAAGGCGCGCAACTGCTCCACGGCGCCGGCGGCGTCCTCGGCCCCGTACACCGCCGAGCCGGCGACGAACACGTCGGCGCCTGCCTCCGCGCAGCGCTCGATCGTCTCCGTCGAGATCCCGCCGTCGACCTGGACCCAGACGTCCAGGCCGGAGCGCGACACCATCTCGCGCGCCCGGCGGATCTTCGGCAGGCACACGTCCAGGAAGCTCTGCCCGCCGAAGCCGGGTTCGACCGTCATGACCAGCAGCATGTCGATCTCGGGCAGCAGGACTTCGAACGGCTCGACCGGCGTCGCCGGACGCAAGCCGACGCCGGCGCGCGCCCCGAGCCGGCGAAGCTCCCTCGCCAACCGGACCGGCGCCCTGGCCGCCTCGGCATGAAACGTGACGTTGTAAGCACCGGCCTCGGCGTACCCCGGGGCCCAGCGGTCGGGATCCTCGATCATCAGGTGGCAGTCGACGCGGCGGTCGGTCCGCGCCAGGATCGCCTCGACCACGGGTAGGCCGATGGTCAGGTTCGGCACGAAGTGGTTGTCCATGACGTCGACGTGCACCAGGTCGGCGTCGCCGAGCCGCCCGATCTCGGCGTCGAGGTCGGCGAAGTCGGCGGACAGAATGCTCGGCGCGATCTGGATCCCCACGGTTGCTCAGGCTAGCGGGCCGCGGCCCGCCACCACGAGCCGGACCGGGCAACGACACCAGCCAACCCACTCTGGGCAACGACTCTGACAAACAGGGCAACCGCCAGGGCTAGCGACAACGCACCCGTCGAGCATGCCGCTCCGCCAGGATGGCTGACATCAGCCCATGAGGGAGGCGACAATGACGGTTATGGCGGTGATGCCCCGTGAGGCGTACGACTGGACGGTCGACGACCTCGAAGATCTTCCCGACGACGGCTTGCAGTATGAGCTGGTCGACGGGATCTTGCTGGTGAGCCCGGCACCGATCCCGATCCACCAGGCCGTCGTCGGCGAGTTGTTCGTTCTGTTACGGCAGTCGTGCCCGAAACACCTCAAGGTTTTCGTCGCTCCGCTGGACTGGCAACCGGACCGCTTCACGTCGCTGCAGCCCGACGTCCTGGTCGTGGCGCGCGAAGACATCGGGGCGCAGAACATCACCCGCCCGCTGCCTCTGGCCGTCGAGGTGCTCTCCCCCAGCACGCGCCGCAAGGACCGAGTGCTCAAGTTCTCCAAGTACGCCGATTCGGGGGTGCGCTCCTACTGGGTGGTCGATCCGGATGGGCCGTCGCTGATCGCCTACGACCTGGTCGACGGGTCCTACGTCATGACCGGGCGCGCCGACGGAACCGAGTCGATCACGCTCGACAACCCCTTCCCCGTCACGGTGGTACCGGCGGAGCTCGTCGACCTGTGACCCAGCGGGTCCGGGTCGCTCACGGCTGCAGTCGCTGCGCAGACCATGCACCCTCATGGCGTCGGTACCGCAGTCGCCGATGCAGGCGGTTGGTGCGGCCCTGCCAGAACTCGATCTCGTCCGGCTCGAGCAGGTAGCCGTGCCAGCTGTCCGGCCGCGGAATCGCCTCGCCGGTGGCGAGCAGCGCCTCGGCCCGGCGCTGCAGCGCTTCGTCACTGTCCAGCGGCTTGCTCTGGGCCGACGCGGCAGTCGTCGCTTGGGCTTCGATCGGCCGCTCGGCGAACAGGACGTCGGACTCCGCCGCGGGCAGTCTGCGCACCGAGCCGGCGACCCTGACTTGGCGGAGGATCTCGCGCCAGTAGAACACCACGGCGGCATAGGGCCGCGCGGCGAGGTCCGCGCCTTTCGGGCTGGTGGCGTCCGTGGTGAACGTCAGCCCACGTGGCTCGACCGCCTTGATCAGCAACGTCCGCACCGATGGGCGCCCGTCCGCGTCGGCGGTCGCCAGCGCCACCGCTGATGGCTCACGCACACCGTGCTCGACGGCGGCGTCCAACCACGAGCGCAGCGTCTCGACGGGATCGTCGGGCGGGAGGTCGAACTCCGGCAGATCCGGGCCCTCGTCGCCGCTGAGCGTCTGGAGCGTCACGCCGACGCACCGCCGGTACGCCGCAGCAGCGCCAGGTACATGGCATCGGTGCCATGCACGTGCGGCCACAACTGCACATCCGGGCCGTCACCCAGATTCTCGACGCCGGGCAGGTACTCCCGTGCATCGATGCGCTCGACGTCGTCACGTTCGCCGAGCACGTCGTCGACCACCGTGGTGGTCTCGGCCAGATGTGGCGAGCACGTCACGTAGGCCACCACTCCCCCGGGCCGGACCGCGCGAAGCGCTGAGCGCAGCAGCTTCACCTGCAACGTGCGAAGCTCCGCCACGTCCGACGACTCGCGGCGCCACCGTGCCTCAGGACGTCGCCGCAGCGCACCGAGACCGGTACACGGAGCGTCGAGCAGGACTCGGTCGAAGTCGTCAGCCGGCCACGGCGGTTTGGTGGCATCGGCGATGAGCACCTCGTGCTCACCGGGGTCGCCGCGCAGGACCTGCTCCACCAGGCGAGCGCGATGCTCGTGCTTCTCCACCGCCAGGAGCCGAGCGCCACGAGGATTCGCCAAGCCGGCCAGCAGCCCCGCCTTGCCGCCAGGGCCGGCGCACATGTCCAGCCATCGTTCGTCCGGGGGGTCGACGGGCACATTGGCGAGGGCGAGGGTGACCAGTTGACTGCCCTCGTCCTGCACCCCCGCCCGTCCTTCGCGCACCACCGGGATACGGGCCGGGTCGCCGGATTCGAGCACCGCTGCATACGGTGACCACCGAGCCGGCCGTGCACCGGCCGCCACGAGCTCGTCGACCTCGGCTCGACCGGGCCGTACCACCACAGTGACCTCCGCTGGTTCGTTGTCGGCTTCGAGAAAGGCCGCAGTCTCGGCCAGGTCGCCGCCCACAGCGTCGCGGACGGCTCGCACGATCCACCCCGGGTGTGCATGCCGGAAGGCCAGGTGGGCGATCGGGTCGTCGGACGCGGCCGGGGCGAGTTGGTCGGTCCAGGCGTCGAGATCATGCCGGGCGACCTTGCGTAGCACCGCGTTGGCCAGCCGGGCGGCGCCGTCGTTCACCCACGCGCGGACCAGATCGACCGACGTGGACACCGCGGCATGGGCCGGCACGCGCATCTGGAGCAGCTGATGGGTGCCCAGCCGGAGGGCGTCCAGCAGCGGCGGATCGAGCTTGGCCACCGGACGGTCGGCACAGGCGGCCAGGATGGCGTCGTAGGTGCCCAGACCCCGCAGCGCCCCGTAGGCGAGCTCGGTCGCGAGCGCGGCGTCGCGGCCCTTGAGGCGCCGTTCACGCAGCACGAGCGGCAACGTCAGGTTGGCGTAGGCGTCGTCGTCGGCGACGGCCCGCAGGACGTCGAACGCCGCCTGCCGCGCCGGGTCGACGGCGGCGCGGGAACGTGCGGCGCTCACGAGCCCAGCCGCTCCCCCGCGGCGGGCCGCACACCGCGCGCCCAGTCCAGTGCCGGCATCAACCGTTTGCCCTGCGGCTGGACGTCGCCGAGGACGACGGCGTGACTACCCGTGCCCACCCGGGCGCCGGACTTGTCGACGACGATCTCGCCGGCAGCCAGATCGGCTCGCTGCGGATCCAGGACCACAGGACCGAGTTTGAGCCGCTCACCACGGAACGTCGTCCAGGCGCCCGGGGCCGGGGTGCACGCTCGAATGAGCCGGTCGATGTGCAACGCCGGCGAGGTCCAGTCGACCCGGGCGTCGTCGACCTCCACCTTCGGCGCGATCGACACACCGTCGGCCGGCTGCGGCTGCGGACGCGCCGAGCCGTCCTCGATGGCGTCGAGAGTCTTGACCAGCAAGGTGGCGCCCGATTTCGCCAGCCGCGCGAGCAGATCGCCGCTGGTGTCAGTGGGTCCGATCGGCTCGGTGACCGACCCGAACACCGGGCCGGTGTCCAGCCCCTCCTCGATCCGGAACGTGCAGGCACCGGTGATGTCGTCGCCGGCGAGGATCGCCCGCTGTACCGGGGCTGCGCCGCGCCAGGCGGGCAGCAAGGAGAAATGCAGGTTCACCCAGCCGTGCTCGGGCACGTCCAGCAGGTCGGGCGGGATCAGCGCGCCGTAGGCGACGACCGGGGCGCAATCCGGAGCGATCTGTTGCAGTCGGCTGCGGAACTCCTCATCGCGCAGCCGGGCCGGCTTGAGCACCTCGACACCGGCGCGCTCGGCCACCGCCGCCACCGGGCTCGGGGTGAGCTTACGTCCCCGGCCGGCGGGAGCATCAGGCCTGGTCAGTACCGCGACGACCTCGTGATGGGAGGCGAGCAGCGCTTCCAGGGAGGGCACGGCGACTTCAGGCGTGCCCGCGAACAGAACCCGCATTCGACCGACCCTATCGGCTGGGTCGGTCACCGCCTCAATCGCCGAGGTCGACGATGGCGGCCACCGGGCCGCCCCCGTCGGGTCCTTGATGTGCCGCTGACACGGAGACGAAGACCGCGGGGTCGCCGGTGGCCGCGGCGGTCACGCCGCCCACGCATGCCTTGATCTGGCGGTGCCAGTGCACGTCGGAGTCGTCGAGCATCGCGTTGCGCCGTCCCCGCACCATGCCGTCTTGGCTGACCTCGCATTTGAGGAAGACGTTGACCAAGCGCCCGCCGAGGTCGGTGTGGTGGGGCCGGTCGGGCAGGTCGAGCCCGGCGTCGCGGATCGCCGCCCAGATGCCGTCGGTGTCCAGCGCGTCGTTCATGACCGCATGCCCGATGCGGAACCGTCCGCCGATACCGCGGGCGTTGCCGACGACCACCACTTGGGCGCGGTCGAGTTCGACGCCCGACGAGCACGACGCGACGGCCGAGTAGAGCTCACGGTTGCGCAGCACGTCGGCGTCGTCGGGCAGGTCGATCTCCCCGAGCGCCACCGCCACCCCCAGACCGGTCGTACCGTTCGACAGATCCATCGACTCGTGGGTGTGCTCGGTCCACACCGTCTTGCCGCGTGCCTTGGCGTCGCGGATGGTGTGAATGGTCAGCAACGGGGTCTTGGTCTGCACGTAGTGCACGTCAGCCGGGTCGGTGATCCCGGCCCGGCTCATGCCGGTGCGTACCGCGTCGGCGACCTTCTCGATCATGCCGCGGCGCCCGATCTCTTCGGGCAGGATCGTCTCGCTCATCGCGAAGCCGACCGTCAGCCGTGGCTCGTCGCTCGGTTCGACGCGCTCGCCCGCCTCGGTCGCGAAGATCGTCGCGTGCGGGCTCAGCACACCGTCGGTGCCGCCCGACCACACGATCGGGACGTCGCTCACCTCGTGAGCGGTCCGGGTGCCGTTGGCGACCAGCACCTCACGGAAGGCGCGATCGGCGATGATGCGGGTGTAGTCGTTCACGCCGCCGTTGCCCTCGGTCTTGCCGACGATCGCGATGACCCGGTCGGCCTCCACAGCGCCGGCGTCGATCAGCCCGGTGAGTCCCGAAGCGTCGCTGACGTGGCTGATCGCCACCTTGTGGACCGCGATCGGTTCAGGCATGGTCGTCACCTCTCGTCGTCGTGGTCATGTCGCCACGCCCACCCCGACCACCGTCGTGCCGGCGGAGTCGTGGACAGCTTCGCCGATGCGCTCCAGCGAGGTGATGACGCCACGACGGCCACCTTGCTCGACGAATCGGCATACCGCTTCGACCTTCGGGCCCATGCTGCCGGCCTGGAAATGCCCCTCGGCGGCGTAGGCGCGCAGCGTCTCGACGTCCACGCGGCCGATCGGACGGGCCTGCGGGGTTCCGAACCACAAGGCAGCGGCGTCGACGTCGGTCGCGATGACCATGACGTCCACCCCCAGCGTGAGCGCCAGCAGCGCCGCGGTGGCGTCCTTGTCGATCACGGCTTCGACGCCACGCAACGCGCCGTCGGCCGCGCGCGTCACCGGTACACCGCCTCCGCCACTGGCCACCACCACGAACCCGGCCGCCACCAGGGCAGACACGGCCGGAGCATCGAGTACCTCGAGCGGCTGCGGACTGGCCACCACCCGCCGCCAGCCGCGTTCGCCCCGGTCCTGCCAGACCTGCCCGTGCTCGATGAGGACCCGCGCTTCGTCGTAGGGCAGGTAGCGGCCGATGGGCTTGGTGGGGTGCGTCAACGCGGGGTCGTGCGCGTCGACTCTGGTGCGGCTGACGACGGCGGCGACTTTGCGCCTCGAGCCGCGCGCGGCCAGCGCCCGCTCGAGGGCGTTGATGACGATGAACCCGACCGTGCCTTGAGTCTGCGCATCGCACCAGTCCAGCGGCACCGGCGGCACGACGGAGGCGGCGAGCTCGTTCTTCACCAGCAAGTTCCCCACCTGAGGGCCGTTGCCGTGGGTGAGGACGATCTCGTAGCCGGCCGCGACCAGATCGGCCACCGGCTCCATGGCCCGGGTCACCGCGGCGATCTGATCGCCGGGTCGAGCCGAGCCGTCGGCCGCCGTCATGGCGTTGCCCCCCAGCGCGATCAGCACTCTCACCTGACGCCGCCCTCCTGCTCGATCAGCAGAGCCTATGGATCGCCCGCCCGCAGCAGCGATGGTGACCTTCGCCCAAACGACGCCTGCTCGGTCGGCGAAACCACACAGTCAGTCCGCCTGGTCCAGCCACGCCCGGACGGCCTCGTCGTGCTCGCCCAACAGGGGCGGCGCTCGATGGGTTCGCGGCTCGGCACCGTCGAAGCGGACCGGGACCCCGGGCAACTGGAAGCTGCCGAGCCGCGGGTGATCGACGTCGACCAGCAAACCCTGCGAGAGGGTCTGCTCCCAGCCGTACACCTCGTCGATCGAACGGACGCGGCCGCTGGCGATCCCGGCCGCGGCGAGTCGGCGCAGCCAGTGCTCGGCTGGGTGGGCCGCGAGGGCGTGGTCGATCTCGGCCACCAGTCGATCGCGGTTGGCGACTCGAGCGGTGTTGGTGGCGTACCTGACGTCGTCGGGGTCGAGCCCCATGATCGGCGCGAAGGCACGCCACTGCTGGTCGGTGCCCACGGCGATCTGGATCGCGCTGTCGCTTGCGTGGAACAGCCCGTACGGTGCGATCGCGGCGTGGTGGTTGCCACTGGCGCCGGGGACCTCCCCGCCCACGGTCCACCGCGTCCCCTGGAAGGCATGCACGCCGACGACGGCGGCCAGCAGGGACGTACGCACCACCGTTCCCCGCCCGGTGAGCCGACGCTCCAGAAGTGCCGCCTGGACGCCGACCACGCCGTACAGTCCGGCGAGCAGGTCGGCGATGGGCACGCCGAGTTTCGTCGGCGCGCCGGGCTCACCGGTGATGCTCATCAAGCCGGCCTCGCCCTGGGCGATCTGGTCGTAACCGGCGCGGCCGCCTTCGGGACCGTCATGGCCGAACCCGGTGATCGACAGGATCACCAGCCGGGGATTGATCTCGTGCATGCGGTCGACGGAAAACCCCAGCCGGTCGAGCACACCGGTGCGGAAGTTCTCGACCAGCACATCGGCACGCCGGATCAACCGGGTGAGAAACTCCCGGCCCTCGGGTGCCTTCAGGTCGGCGGTCACCGATTCCTTGTTGCGGTTACAGGACATGAAGTAGGTGGACATCCGTTCGTCGTCGGCGCCGACGAACGGCGGGCCCCAGCCGCGGGACTCGTCGCCGTGCCCGGGTGCTTCGACCTTGATGACGCGTGCTCCCAGGTCACCGAGCATCATCGCCGCGTGCGGGCCAGCAAGCGCCCGGGACAGATCGATGACGAGATAGCCGTCCAGCGGCGCGCCGGACGGCGTTCGTTCGCTGTCGTGCACTGGCCCGCACCTCCGTCTCACAGCCAGTCGACGTCCGGAACCCCGCGGCCCTGAGCCAACCGGGGATAACCCGGCCCTCGGTCGAAGAACGGCTCGTCACCGCGCCGGCTCGCCACGTGCGCCCGCAGCGCCGCGCTGGCCGCTTGGTCGATCACCGGGTCATCCGGTGGTCCGGTGGCCACCACGCCGTAGTCGGCTCGCGCGCCCTCGATGGAGACTTTGCCCCAGCGTAGGTCGCGCAGGACGGCGTCGTAGGGGCGCTGCAGCGGGTCGCCCCACCCGCCGCCGCCGGTCGTCCGGATCCGGATCGTCTCGCCGGCCGCGACGGGCTCGGCGTCGGCCAGGGCGTCCACGTGCCGCTCGTTCGGCCCGCCCGGGTCGATGGTCACGCTGAACGGCCGGCCGGCGCGGCCCCCGCGCACACCCCAGCACGACAGAATCGACCGGTCGGCGATGGACATGAAGTGCGCATCGCGCAGCATCCGGATGTGCTTGTGGTAGCCCAGCCCGCCGCGGAACAGTCCCGGCCCGCCGGAGTCGACGGCCAGCCCCAGCCGCTCGACGACGAACGGGAAGCGTGACTCGCTGAACTCCGTCGGCAGGTTCCGGGAGTCCGGCACCACGTGCACGGTGTCCTCACCGTCGGCGTAGTAGCGCCCGCCCGAGCCGCCGCCGAGCACCTCGCGCATCAGGTAGCGCCGCCCGTCAGCGTCGTGACCGTACACGCCGGTGTAGCGGATGGTCTCCTGATCCGCCGGCATCCGTCCGTCCACGGCCTTGGCCAGGGCGCCGGCCAGGACACCGAGCAGGCGCAGGATGACGAAGGTTCGCGCGTTGGTCGGCGCGGGAAACTCCGGAGTCAGCAGCGTGCCCGGTGGCGGGAAGCGCATCTCGATCAGCGGTACGACACCTTCGTTGACGTCGAGCTCGGCCATGCGCTCCGGGGTGTCGGCCAGGTTGCGCAGGATCGGCGCCAGCCACTTCTTCAAGAACGCACCGTCGGCGTGATCGCCGGAGTGGTTGATCGGCCCGCGGGCCTGGGGCGAGGTCCCGGCGAAGTCGATGATCAAATCCGGCGGCGCGGCGTCATCGTCGGTCCTGGTCACGGCGATGCGCTGCGTGTGCAGTCGCGGCGGGTCGACGCCGTCGTGCTCGGCGTAGTCCTCCCAGACGTATCGCCCGGGCGGGATCTTCGCGATCACTTCGCGCCGGAACGTCTGCGTGGTGCGCTCGATGATCGCCTCGAAGCACGCCTCGACCGTTTCTCGGCCGTAGCGGTCGAACAGCTCGGCCATGCGCCGGGCGCCCATCACACAGGCCGCACATTCCGCGTCCAGGTCGGCGGCGAGAGACTCCGGTGTCCGCGAGTTGCGGGTCATGATCGTCAAGGCGGCCTCGTTGGGAACGCCCTGATCCCACAGCTTGATCGGGGGGACCATGAGGCCCTCCTCGAACACGCTCGTCGCCCGTGAGGGCATCGAGCCCGGCACGGATCCGCCGATGTCGTCGTGGTGCCCGAAGGCCTGCACGAAGGCCACGACGCGCGGCGCGGCGCCGTCACGTTCGGTATGGAACACCGGCGCGGTGACGCACAGATCCGGCAGATGCCCGATACCGCCCTCGGAGAGGTAGACGTCGTTGTGGAAGTAGACGTCGCCGGGGCGCATCGTCTCGATCGGGTGATCGCGGACCACGGGGTCCACCAACGCCGAGTACGAGCGCCCGTGAGCTTGCGCAGCCGGCGGTCGTGGATGCCTGCGCGGTAGTCGTGCGCGTCGCGGATCATCGGCGAGCGAGCTGTCCGCCCGATCGCGGTCTCCACCTCCTGCTCGACCGACGCCAGGTAGCCGGCCACGATCTCGACGAGTACGGGCTCCACCGCGGCGCTCATGCCGGCCCCCTGGTGATGATCAGGTTGCCGAATCTGTCGACCACGGCCTGAAATCCCGGATACAGCGGCAGCGTCGACCCGAACTCCTCGATCACGGCGGGCCCGGGCACCACGTCGCCGGCGCCCAACGCGGCGCGGTCGAACACGGCGGTGTCGGTCCAGGCGTCGAAGTAGACCGGCCGGAGGCTGCTCGCTTCGGCGCCGCCGCCGGGCGCGATCTCGGCGATCTCGGGCCGGCGGATCGGCCCGACCCCGGTGACGCGGAGATTCACCCACTCGACCGGCTGGCGCTGGTCGTTACGGAAGTCGTAGCCGTAGAGGGTGCGGTGCTCGTCGTGAAACGCCGCCGCGACCGCGTTCGTGGCCGCCGGGGTGAGCGGCCCGGCCGGCACGTCGACCCGGACTTCGAAGGCCTGGCCGACATAGCGCAGGTCCGCGGTGCGCACGAACCGCTGCTGGGCCGTGTCGAAGCCTTCACGGGCCAGGACCGCGCCCGCCTCGGCCTGCAGATCGTCGAAGATCCGCGCCACCGCGGCGACGTCGAGCGTGATCGCGCCGCCGAGCAATCCTGGCGGCAGGCGCCCGAGCAGGACGTGCGCGTCGGTGACCGTGGGCTCGCGGCCGCCGGTGCCGTAGCACATCGGCCCGGGGTCGGCACCAGCCGAGCGTGGCCCGACCTTGAGGGTGCGTTCGGGGCTGATCCAGGCGATCGATCCGCCGCCGGAGCCGACCGTGACCACGTCGATCATCGGGATCTTGCTGGGATACGCGCCGACGCTGCCCTCGGTGGTCAGGGCGGGCTTGCCGTCGAGCACGACCGTGACGTCGGTGGAGGTACCGCCGCCGTCGAGCGTGAGCACCCGGTCGAAGCCGGCCGCGTCAGCGATGACCGCCGCACCGAGTGCACCGGCGGCCGGACCGGACAGCACGGTGGATATCGGCTGGTCGACGACCTCGTCAGCCGACAACACGCCACCGTTGGACTTCATGACGTAGAACGCGACGCTCTCCCCCGAGGTCACGCCAGCCAGGCGGTCGCGGATCCCCCGCACGTAGGTGGCGATCGCCGGCTTGACGGCGGCATCGACGAGCGTGGTCACGCTGCGCTCGTACTCCCGGTATTCGCGCAGCACCTGCGACGAGATGGACACGCTCGCCGAGGGGTGCTCACGCGCCAGCACGTCGCGCATGCGCTGCTCGTGCCGCGGGTCTGCGTAGGCATGCAGGAAGCACACGCCGATAGCCGAGATGCCGCGGTCCCGGAAGAACCGGGCCGCCGCCACCGCGTCGTCCTCGTCGAACGGGCGGATCTCGCTGCCGTCGAACGCCAGCCGGCCGCCGACGGTGCGGACCCGGTCGGCCGGCACGATCCGCGGTGGCTTCACCCAGAAGTAGCTGTTGCCGTATCCGTCCGGCACCGATTGCCGGGCGATCTCGAGAATGTGTTCGTAACCCTCGGTGGTGATGAAACCGAGATCGTCGATCTTCCCTTCGAGCAGCCGGTTCGTGGCGACCGTGGTCCCGTGGCTGATCGCTTCGACGTCATCCGCGCCGGCGCCGATACGGTCCAGGATCCGGTGCAGGCCGGTCATGAATCCCTGCGCGGGATCGGCGGGCGTGGACGGCGTCTTGGTGGTCACGAGCCGGCCGGTTCGCTCGTCGACGGCGACCACGTCGGTGAACGTCCCGCCGGTGTCGATGCCGACACGGATCGCAGGCGGCATCGGTGCTCCTCGCGTCGTCGACGGGACCGGTGTCGAGATTCAACCAGGCCGGCCCGGTCCAGCACCAGCATCCGGGTCACGGCGCTCGGCGCGGGAACGACGACGACGCGTCGCGGGTGAGGTCGGCTGCGTAGCGGCGCACGAGCTCGAGGTTGCGGTCGGCCAGGTGGTCGAATCCCTGGCTGACGCTGGAGCCGGGCGTCAGCGAGCGCAACGCGGTGGCGGGGTCGAGCCGCGCGGAGATCCAGCATTCGTGGCTGGCGGCGCGGGCCACGACGTCGGCGGTCGGCGTGACGATCATCGAGTTGCCGAAGTACAGCTTGCCCGCTGGGTCGATCCCGGTGCAGTTCGCCCCGACGACGAAGACGTGGTTGTCGTACGCGCGAGCGCGATTGGTCAGCTCCCACAGGTCCGCCGAGCGCAGCAACGCCGACGGCCGGACGATCACCTCCGCGCCCCGCACCGCGCTGATCCGGGACAGCTCCGGGTAGTCGCCGTCGAAGCAGATGATCATCCCGACGGTGCCGAGGTCGGTCTGGGTGACGCTGACGTCGTCGCCCGGCGTCACCCAGCCCCCGCGAGAGCGCAGCTCGGTGCAGAACGGGTGCGTCTTGCGGTAGATCCCGAGCACGTCGCCGTCCGGCCCGGCGAGCACCGCGGAGTTGTAGACGATGCCGCGTTCGGAGCCTCGTTCGTAGGTGCCCCACACGAGGTGGACGCCGAGCCGTCGCGCCGCGTCCTGGAACGGCTCGGTGAGCGGTCCGGGCACGTCGGTCACCAGGTCCCACAGCGCCTCTGGCGAGCATCCGGGGGTGAATCCCGTCGTCACCGACTCCGGCAGGACGACGAGCTCGGCACCGGTGTCAGCAGCGCACCGTTGCGCGTAGTCGATGGCGTGGTGGATGTTCGCCTTGATCGTCTCGGTGGTCAACGGCTCGGCCCGGGGCCGTACCTGAACCGCTGCGGCTGTGAACGGGCGCATCGCCGCCTCCTGATGTCGACGCCGCCGGGTGGGCACCACGGTAGTCACCGTTCTGCTTGCGCAGGTCCGGTGCGGAGAGAAACATCGAGAGACAGCCATCGGCGACGCGGCGGAGGTGATCACCGTGGCGGTCTGCGAACACTGCGGGTGCAAGGTCATCGGGCCCGGCGTCGAAGCCGGCGGGCACCGCGCCGACACAACGGGCGCTCATCGCCGTTGTCGCCCGGCGGCCCAACCACCGACGACGGCCCCGGCCAGCGCGATGGCCGCGCCCACGAGCACGCCCCGGGTGAACTCGC
>JAJYTA010000310.1 GCA_021793295.1 Actinomycetes bacterium | reverse complement strand
AGGGCGCCCGCACCGGCTCAAGCCGAGTCCAACGACCTCCCCCGCCGCGCAGGGGCGCCGCAACTGCTGCTGCCGAACCTGCGCAGCCTGCCGGCCGAGGACGTCCAGATCCGCCGCACCGGCGACGGCGGCCGTGAGCTGCGGTTCGGCGCTGTGCTGGCCAACGTCGGGGACGGCCCGCTGATCGTGGTGCCCGACGTCGGCGGGGACTGCCCACCCGACCAGCGCCACGCCGCCCAGTCCGTCATCGGCGATGCGGACGGGGACCAGCGCTACGACACGGAGATCGACACGCCCGCCAAGACGGTTCCGGCCGGGTGCATGCTCGACCATCCCACGCACGAACACTGGCACTTCGACGCCTCGGCCTCCTACGTACTCACCCGCCCGGGCCGGGCGGCCCGGATCGCCGCGACGGACAAAGTCAGCTTCTGCCTCCGCGACAGCCGCCGACTGCCCGGGTCACGGTGGCCCGGGGCGAGCCAGCGCTACGACGACTGCGACCGCACCAGTGTCCAAGGCATCACCGCCGGTTTCGCCGACGACTACGACGTCGAAACCCCTGGCCAATCGCTTCCGCTGGCCGACGGCCTGCCGGACGGCATCTACTGCCTGACGCTGCGCGCCGACCCGGCGAACCTGTTACGCGAGACCGACGACACCGACAATGCCGCCGTCAGCGCCGTACGGATCAACGGAACGCAGGCGGCCGGTGCACCACCGACCGCCTGCGAACGCTCGCCGTGAGTCGCCCTCGGCCTCAGGCATCCCGCCGGGCGAACAAGGCTCCGGCGACGGCCAGCAGCAGGATGGTCTCGCCGACGAACACGCCGTAGCCGGTCCACGGCCCCAGCAGGTTGGGGTTGAAGGAGTCCAGCATCGCCACCACCGAGCCGGCGTTGCCAGGCATCAGCTTCGTCAGCCATTCCCCCGCCACGCCGGGCACCAGGGCCACCAGGTTCCCGACCACGAACACCAGGGCGATACCCACGGTCACCGCTCCGGCAGTGTGGCGCATCAGCATGCCGAGACCGAGGCCGAAAACGCCGAGCGTCGCCAGGTACAGCCCGCCGCCGATCAGCGACCGCAGGACGCCCGGATCGTCCAGGGCGAACCCGACGCCCTCGGCGGAAAGGAATGCGTTGCCCGCGGCGAAGCTCGCCACCGATGTGATGGTGCCCAGGACGAGAAGCAACCCGCCGAGAACCATCGTCTTGGCCAGCAGCACCGCCCAGCGGCGAGGTACGGCCGCGAGAGTCGAGCGGATCATGCCGCTGGAGTACTCGGCCGAGGCCACGATGATGCCCAGCACCAGCGCTCCGATCTGGCCGAACATCATGCCCCAGTTGACGAACGAGCCAGGCGTCTCGCCGCCGGCGTCTCCGGCTGCCAGGTCGCCGGCGACCGCCCAGCAGATCAGGGCCGTCAGCCCCACGCTCACGACGATCATCGACGCGAGCGTCCACATGGTGGAGCGCACGGAGCGAACCTTCGTCCACTCGGCGCTGACGATGCGGCCGAACGTGACGCGCTGCGGTGGCGCGGCATGCGTTCGCACCGCACGGGGTTCGGTTGCGGTGATGGTCATGGTGGTCACACTCCAGCCGGGTTCAGGTCGGCGCGTTCGTGCGCATCGGGCGTGGATCCTGGAGCGGGCGTGGCCGCGGCTGCGGGAACGGCGGCCTGATACTGGACGGCGTCCGCGGTCAGCCGCATGAACGCGTCCTCCAGTGAGGCCTGCACGCTGCCCAGTTCGTGCAGGTAGAGCCGCTCGGACCCGGCGAGGTCGCCGATCTCCTCGGCGGTGGCGCCATAGACCGCCATCGCGCCGTCATCGGTCGGTTCGACCGTCCAGCCGCGCGCGCTCAGCCGCTCGGCGAGCTCGGTGGCGTGCGGGGAGCGCACGCGGACGTAACTCGCCGAGTTGCGGGCGATGAAGTCGTTCATGTCGGTGTCGGCGAGGATCTTGCCCTGGCCGATGACGAGCAGGTGGTCGGCGGTCAGTGCCATCTCCGACATCAGGTGACTGGAGACGAACACGGTGCGCCCCTCGGCGGCGAGGCTGCGGATCAGGTTGCGAATCCAGCGGATGCCCTCGGGGTCCAGGCCGTTGACCGGTTCGTCGAACAGCAGCACGCCGGGGTCGCCGAGCATGGCGGCGGCGATGCCGAGGCGCTGGCCCATCCCGAGCGAGAAGCCGCCGGATCGTTTGTGCGCGACAGCGCCCAGCCCGACGAGCTCGATCACCTCGTCGACGCGGCGACGGGAGATGCCGTTGCTCTTGGCCAGCCAGAGCAGGTGGTTGTAGGCGCTGCGCCCACCGTGGATCGCCTTGGCCTCGAGCAACGCGCCGACCTCGTGCAGCGGCGCCGGGAGGTCGCGGTACGCCTTGCCGTTCACGGTGACCGAACCGGACGAAGGGTGATCCAGGCCCATGACCATCCGCATGGTCGTGGACTTCCCGGCACCGTTCGGGCCGAGGAAGCCGGTGACCGTGCCCGGTTCGACGGTGAAGTCGATGGCGTCGACCGCGGTCGTGTCTCCGTAGCGTTTGGTGAGTTGTCGTGCCCTGATCATGGCTGTCCTCACGTGGTCGTGTCGGTCGATCGGCGGCGTATCGAGCACCGCACGACTGCCACGCTAAGGCCACCCGGACCGCTGAAACAGCAGGTCAAGGGTTGATTCAGGGATGTGTCAGGGTGAACTCCGGGCCACCCCTGAGGGGTGATCGTTGGCGCGTCGTGGTCGCTGTGGCAGCCACGACGCGCCAACGATCACCGCTACCGGATTCGAGCCCGGTGGACGCCACCC
>JAJYTA010000309.1 GCA_021793295.1 Actinomycetes bacterium | reverse complement strand
CAGCGGACCGTGCAGATCCACCGGCGGCAGTCCCCACAAAGCCATGGCCGCTGTCGGCACCCGTCACCCCGCCAAGGCCGGCCCAACTGAGCCCGCGGTGTCAACGTCGGGTGAAAGTGGACCCCCGGGCGTCGGGGTGGTCTCCAGTGGTCATCGCAACGGTGGGTGGTTTGCCGACGCTAGCAGCGTGGCGAAGAGAGCGGCCGGTGGTTGGTGTCCGAGGACTGCTCTGGGGCGTGCGTTGAGTTCGTCGGCGACGGCCCTCAGGTCGGCCGGGGTGTGCCGCGACAGGTCGGTGCCCTTCGGGAAGTACTGGCGTAGCAGCCCGTTGGTGTTCTCGTTGCTGCCGCGCTGCCAGGGCGAGTGCGCGTCGGCGAAGTAGATCTTCGTGCCCAGGGCGGCGGTGATGTCCCGGTGGCGGGACATCTCGGTGCCCTGGTCCCAGGTGATCGACGTGCGCAGCTGCGCCGGCAGGCCGGCGAGGTCGTCGATGAGCGCGTCGCGCAGCGCGCGTGAGTCCTGCCCGGGTAGGTGGATGAGCTTGACGAACCGGGTGTGGCGCTCGACCAGGGTGCCGATCGCGGACCGGTGCCCGGGGCCGACGATCAGGTCGCCTTCCCAGGCGCCGACATGGGATCGGTCCTCGGGTGGGAAGGGCCGCTCGTGGATGCTCAGCCCAGGCGCGGTGAAGCGGTGCTGGCGCTGCTCGAGACGTCGGTGCGCCCGACGGTGGTCACGTCCAGTGCGCAGCGGCGAGCGGGCCGGGTGGCGTGTGATCGGAGGCCTGGTCAGCGGACTGCCGGGCCGGTAGATCGCCTGGTAGATCGACTCCGGGCACAGGTGCATCTGCCGGTCGTTGGGGAACCGGTGGCCCAACTCGCGGCTGATCTGCTGCGGACTCCAACGCTGCCGCAGGTGCTCTCGGAGAAACGCCTCAAGAGTTGGGGTCGTCGTCCACCGAGGCGCGCGTGGGCGGCGCCGACGCATCGCCGCCTTGTGGTGGGCCTCGAACGGCCGGTACTGACCGTCGCGGCGGCCGTTGCGACGCAGCTCACGGCTGACTGTCGATGGGGACCGGCCCAGCTCGGCGGCGATCGCGCGCACGCTCTTGCCGGCGCGGTGCAGATCGGCGATCTCGATCCGCTCGTGCTGCGACAAGAACCGGGAACTGATCGGCGAGGCCGTCAGCGGATCCACTGGAGGGACGAACCCGATGACCTCGCCGTCGCGGTAGACCTTGAACCCGTTGCGCCAGTTGCGGCTCGTGGACCGGGAAATGCCCACCTCCCGCCGAGCGGCGGCTGCCGTCCACCCGCGGGCCAGCAGACGGAAGAACTGCGCCTGCTTCGCCGACTGCCGACGACGACCAGGACCCTTCGCAACACGACGAGACGACGCCAACACGAACCCCGATTCTCAAGGACGTGTTGCGACGACGACTCGAAACCACCCCGCGCCACAGGGTCAGTTCCAGCCCGTCGCCGACAGGCTCGGTGGTCTTCGCCATGCCGGTTGGCGTCCGGCGAGGTGCCAGAACCAATGCGCCGGATGCGTCGTTGCTCGACCGGTCGACCAACGACGCCGAGCGCGGCCGGTCGCCGCAAGCCACGCGAGCCTTCGCTGATGTGGCGGGGCCGCCGCGCGGGTGGATGAGCCCGGCCAACACCGAGCGGCGGGGGGACCTCCTGGCGGACTTCGACGGGTGAACCTGCACGGCCGCCCGTGACTTCGTTGACCGCGCCGCCGACGCGACCCAGATCGCCCGCGGGACCGGGCGCCACGCTGGAGATGCTCCGACGCCTGTGGAACGGCTGACGTCTCTCACGTTCTTCCCATCGGGCCATCCCTAAGGTCGCGTCCATGACTGAGGCTGCGATCACCACGCGGGGTCTGAGCAAGTTCTTCGGTGAGCGACCGGCGCTGCAGCAGCTGGATCTCAGTGTTCCTGCCGGCGAGATCTTCGGGCTGCTCGGGCACAACGGTGCGGGCAAGACCACCACCGTGAACCTGTTGACCACGCTGCTGGGGCCCACCTCGGGAACCGTGCAGATCGCCGGGCTGGACGTCGCTCGCGACGCTGACGGGGTGCGACGGATCATCGGGTACCTGCCGGAGAACGTGTCCTTCTACGACAACCTCACGGTCATGGAGAACCTTCGGTACTTCGCCCGATTGTCCGGGCTTCGACGGCCGGACCGGCGGATCGGAGAAGTGCTGGAGTACCTCGACTTCGCCGCGCACAAGGACCGGCGCGTGGGCACCTTCAGCAAAGGCATGCGGCAGCGGGTGGGAATCGCCCAGGCGATCGTCCACCAGCCTTCCGTCCTGTTCCTGGACGAACCGACCTCAGGACTGGATCCGCAGGGTGTTCGGAGCTTGCGGGAGATCATCGTGGGCCTGAACCGGGACCTGGGTATGACGATCTTCATGAACACGCACCTGCTGGCGGAGGTGACACGGACCTGCACCAGCATCGCGATCCTGCGCAGCGGTCGGCTGGCCTACCACGCGTCCATGGCCGACACGAGCGCGGCCTTCCCAGACCAGGAGTCCCTGGAAGACATCTACCTGCACATCGACGCGACGGCCGCGGCGTGAACGAGCCGACGGTCGAGGTCACGCAGCGTGCGCGCCCGGATCAGCGCGCACGAGGCCCGTTCACCGCGGTCGTCGCGCATGAAGTCCTCAGCTCGGGACGTAACCGGCTGGGGTACGCGCTGCTGGTGGTGTTCCTGGGGATGGTCGCGGTGTCCGCGGCGATCGGATGGCTGACCCGGACCACGGTCACCTCGGTGTGGCGGCAGGCGGTCGCCGC
>JAJYTA010000005.1 GCA_021793295.1 Actinomycetes bacterium | reverse complement strand
CTGCGCGACCCCGCCGTGGATCTGGCCTTGGACGATGCGCGGATTGATCAGCGTTCCGCAGTCGTGCACCACGCAGTAGCGCAAGATCGAGATCTCCGCCGTTTCGGGGTCGGTCTCGACGATCGCCGCGTGCATCCCGTTCGCGAACGTCGAGCGAGGCGGCGAGTAGTAGTCGGTGCCTTCCAGGCCCGGCTCGTCGTCGTCGGCGACCGGGGGCCGGTCCGGGTCGGCGGGTGCGGCGAACTGGGTGGCGCGCTGGGATTCCGCATCGAAGGCGTAGCGCAACGGGTTGGACAGCACCGCGACGGTCCGCAGCGGGATCGTCGCCCCCGGGACGCCTTTCACCTGCACCACGCCGTCGACGATCTCGAGGTCGCGCGGGTCGGCTTCGAGCGCCTCGCCGGCGATCCGCAGCGCCTTCTGGCGTACCTTGCGCGCGGCGAGCGCGACGGCGTTGCCGCTCATCACCGCGGCTCTGGACGCGAACGTGCCGACCGCGTAGCCGAACCTGCGGGTGTCGCCGGTGGTGACCACCACGTCGTCGAGCGCCACGCCCAGCTCGTCGGCCACCACCTGAGCGAACACCGTCTGATGCCCCTGCCCTTGGGTGGTGAGCCCGGTCGCGACGACGACCGTGCCGTCGGTCTCGACCTTGACGAATCCGCCCTCGTAGGGCCCCACGCCGGTGCCTTCGACGTAACAGCCGAGGCCGATGCCGACACGTCGCCCGGCGGCGCGCGCCTCGTCGCGGATCGCCTCGAACTCGTCCCACCCGATGAGCTTCTTCACTTTGGCCAGCGTCGCGGGGTAGTCACCGGAGTCGTAGATCAGCGGGCGGCCGTCCTGGAACGTCAGACCGTGGTCGTACGGCATCTCGTCGGGGCCGATGAAGTTGCGCTCGCGCACGACAGCACGGTCGAGGCCGAGGTCGGCGGCGATGGCGTCCATGGTCCGCTCCATGGCGAAGCAGCCCTGCGGGCGCCCGGCACCCCGGTACGGCGTGACCCCGACGGTGTTGGTGTACAGGCTGTGGAACTCCGCGCGGTACGCACCGGGCTTGTACGGCCCGAGCAGCTGCGTGGTGGTGATGATCGGGACGATGATCCCGTACGGCGTGTAGGCGCCGTTGTCGTGCCAGATGGTCACGTCCAAGCCCAGCAGGTGCCCGTCGTCGTCGTAGCCGACTCGCACGTGCTGCAGCTGGCCGCGTTCGTGCGCCGCGGAGACGAAATGCTCACGACGATCTTCGGTCCACTTGACCTCCTGGCCCAGCATGATCGCCGCCCACGCCACGAGCACCTCTTCGGGCCACGGGTGCACGATCTTGACGCCGAATCCGCCCCCGACGTCCGGCGCGATCACTTCCACGCGGTCCAGCGGCAGCTCGAGTTTGGCCGCCAGCGCCGCGCGTACCGACGTCGAGGCCTGGGTCGAGGTGTAGACGCGCAGGCTGTGGTCGTCGCCGTCCCAGCGCGCGTGCACGCCCCGGCCCTCCAACGGGGTGGAAGCGCTGCGCTCGATCTCGAGGTCGAGATCGAGCACGCGTGGTGCGGTGTCGATGGCCGCTCGGGCGTCGCCGGTCTCCTGGACGAGGTGGGCCGAGACGTTGCCGGGAACGTCGTCGTGCACGAGAAGGTCGCCGTCGCGTGCTGCCTCGATGCCCACCACCGGCGGCAACAGCTCGTAGTCGACCCGGATGCGTTCGCACGCGTCCTCCGCCAGGTAGCGGTCGGTCGCCACGACCATGACGATTGCTTCGCCGACGTGGTTGACCTCGTTCTTGGCCAGCGGACAGGCCGTTCGGCCATGGGTGAGCGCCTCGTGCGGAATGAGCACCGGCAGCGTTTCGCCGACGCGTCCCGGTAGGTCGTCGTGGGTGTAGATGGCGACCAGGCCGTCGACGGCGAGCGCGTCGGTGACGTCGATGTCCACGATGCGCGCGTGGGCGTGCGGACTGCGCACGAATGCCGCCGCCAGAGCGGCGGAGCCGATGTCGTCCAGGAATCGGCCCTGGCCGGTGAGTAGTCGGGGGTCCTCGCGCCGGGCTATCGGCTCACCCACGGTCCTCGTCGTCACCCGGGTGCCTCCTCCCGCTCCTCTCGGCGCAGCTGCGCCGCCCGCAGGACCGACGCGACGATGTTCTGGTAACCCGTGCAGCGGCACAGGTTGCCCGTGATCGCTTCGCGCGCTTCGGCCTCGCTGGGATCTGGATGCTGGTCGAGGTAGGCGGTGACAGTCGTGACGAACCCCGGCGTGCAGAAGCCGCACTGCAGCCCGTGACACTCGCCGAAGGCTCGCTGCACCGCGCTCAGCTCGCCGTCGCCGCGGGCGCAGCCTTCGACGGTGGTGACCTCTGCGCCGTCGTGCATGACCGCGAACTGCAGGCACGAACGGATCGTCTCCCCGTCCACGAGCACTGTGCACGCCCCGCACACGCCGTGCTCGCAGCCCACGTGCGTGCCGGTCAACCCGAGGTCGTGGCGCAGGAAGTCCGACAACAGCCGGCGAGCGGGCACGCTCGCCGAGCGCGGCACCCCGTTGACGGTCAGCGTCACCTCGTGCAGCGACTCGGCCGGGCCTGTGGGGGTCATTGCGGTCATCGTCTCGCCCTCGCTTCCGCCCGGGTCGCCGCGTGGTCGACGGCCCCGCGTCCTGCCCGTGCGGTGAGCACGCCGGCCAGTTGCCGGCGATAGGCCGCCGTGGCGTGGATGTCGTCGTCAGGTTCCACCCGGGCCGTGACCAGCCGAGCCGCGGCCGCCCAGTCGGCCTGGTCGAACGGCGCCGCGCCCACGGCGTCGGTCAGATCCACGACGACCGGTACCGGGCCCATCGACACCAGGGCGGCCCGCGCTTGCCGGATGCGATCGTCGTCGTCCACCGCGATCAGGACGCCAACCCCGCACACGGCGTAGTCGCCGGCCCGCCGGGCCACTTCGACCCACGCCGAGCCGGTACGTCCCGGCGGGACGGGAAAACTCGCCTCGGTGACGAGTTCGTCAGCGCGCACCGACGTCGTCATCGGCCCGGTGACGAAGTCGGCGGCCCGGATCTCTCGCTGCCCGTGTTGCGAGCGCACCGTGACCGAGCCGCCGAGCAAGGCCAGGACCGCCGGCATCTCCCCCGCCGGGTCCGCGTGCGCCAGGCTGCCGACCGTGGTACCCCGGTGCCGGATCGTGGGGTGAGCGACGAGCACCAGCGCCTGGCGCAGCAACGGCAGCGCCGCGTGTACCAGCGGGTCGTGTTCCACGCGACTGTGCCGCGCGGCAGCGCCCACGCGCACGACCTGTCCGGCATCGACCGAGGCGACCCGCACGACGTCCAACTCGTCGATGCGGTTGACGTCGACCAGGTGCGCCGGGGCGGCCAGGCGCATGTTGAGAAGCGGGACGAGGCTCTGCCCACCGGCGAGCACCTTGGCCTCGGGGCCGTGCTCGCCCAGCAGCGCCACCGCGTCGGCGACCGTGCCCGGGCGGTGGTAGGCGAACCCCGATGGCTTCACCTTGTCCATCCTCCTACCGGGACGCCCAGCATGCTCATTCCTCGCTCGGCCGAGGCGCGCCTGTGGCGGATCTGCCCTGCTTGAGGTGGTCCGGCGCAACCACGTACGACAAGTGGTACATCACGATGGTCACCAGCGTGCCCAGGGCGATACCCGAGAGCACGAAATCGTCGGTGACTTCGAGCGAGGTGTCGCCGATGGCGATGATGATGCCCGCCGACACCGGCACGAGATTGATCGGATTGGCGAAGTCGACGCCGTTCTCGATCCAGATCTTCGCGCCGAGCATCCCGATCATGCCGTACAACACCACGGTGATACCGCCGAGCACCCCGCCTGGCACGGCCGAGACCAGGGCACCGAACTTCGGCGAGAACCCGAACCCGATCGCCACCAGCGCCGCGACGTAGTAAGCGGCGGTGGAGTACACGCGCGTGGCCGCCATGACGCCGATGTTCTCGGCGTACGTGGTGGTCGGTGAGCCGCCGACGGACGAGGCCACGACGGTACCCACACCATCGGCGGCGATCGCCTTGCCCATCACCGGGTCGAGGTCGCGGTCGGTCATCTCCGCCACCGCCTTGACGTGCCCGGCGTTCTCGGCGATGAGCGCGATGACGGCGGGCAGGACCAGCAGGATGAAGGCTGCGTTGAAGCTCGGCAGGTGCCACCCGACCACCTCGGTGCCGTCGGCGGCGACCGTCGTCGCGGCCGGGAAGCCGAACCAATCGGCGTCGCCGAGGGCGTCGAAGTTCACCCGCCAGTGGGTGGTGACTTCACCCGCGGTGGCGTCGAACGCGGTGATCTGCCCGAAGACCCGGTCGAAGATCCACGACAGGGCATAGCCGAACACGAGGCCGACGAAGATCGCGATCCGGCCCAGGAACCCACGCAGGCCCACCGCCATCATGATCACGGCGGTCATGACGATCAACGCCATCCACTGGTCCTGCGGCCAGTAGACGTCGGCGACCACGGGCGCCAGGTTGAACCCGATGAGCATCACGACCGCACCGGTGACGACGGGCGGCAGCACTCGGTACAGCACGCCGGAGCCGAGCACGTGGATCGCCACGCCCGCGCCGATCAGCACCAGGCCCGCGACGAGGATGGCGCCGGTGACGTCCGGGGAGTCGCCGCCCTGAGCCCGGATCGCGGCCACCCCGCCCACGAACGACGCGCTGGTGCCGAGGTAGCTGGGCACCTTGCCCTGGACGATCAGCAGGAAGCAGATCGTCGCCACCCCGCTCATCATGATCGCCAGCTGCGCGTTGAGCCCCATGACCAGCGGGAAGACGAACGTTGCACCGAACATCGCCACGACGTGCTGGGCGCCCAGCCCGACCGTGCGGGCCCACGAGAGCCGCTCGTCGGGGCGGACCACCTCCCCCGGCGGAGGCGTCCGTCCGCCGTAGACCACTTTCCAGCCGAGTGCCACGCGTCGCCTCCTTGTGAGGGCGGCAGCAGCGGTGCCGCTCCCGCGATCGTTTCGGCCGTGACCGGTACGCACGGCCGACGTCGATCATCCGCGCGCACGCGTTTCAGGCAAAGTAGACACCCCGCGCAGCGAGAGCATGGGCAGTTACTGCCGAGGAGATACCGCTCCGGTCAGCAACCACTGCCGGTCACAAGGCCCTACACAGATGGCTCAAGCGCTCAGCGGCGCACACCCCGATGGTGGGCGATGTCGGTGTTCTCCATCGCGCCCCAGCCGTGCCAGCGGTCAACCTCGATCCATGCGCTGACGCGGGCGCGGTCGCGGGTGGGGTACGGGCTCCCGGTGTAGTGCCGAGCGAGCCGATCGATGTCCGCCAGCCCGGTGTCGTCGAGCAACTCCACGACCCGGCCCTGAACGCTCACGTGGGTATACCA
Organism: Actinomycetes bacterium; assembly: GCA_021793295.1. GTDB lineage: Bacteria > Actinomycetota > Actinomycetes > Jiangellales > Jiangellaceae > Haloactinopolyspora. The sequence continues at coordinate 59,774 of JAJYTA010000005.1, read as the reverse complement.
GTTTTCTCCGTCGACCGCGGTCAAGCTGACCCGAGGGTCGTGGCGCAGATACTCCAACCGCTTGCGCGCACCGTCGAGGTTGATCAGCACCCGGCCGTCCTGCCACAGGTACCAGGTGGCGACCGTGACCGGCTGACCGTCCGGGCGCACTGCCGCCATCACAGCAGGGTTGGGCCGCGCGAGGAAATCACTCACGTCCTGCGGAAGCGGGGGCTTGGCCACGGCTCGACATCCCTTCGACTGACATGACGTTCATCGAGCACCACCGCACGTGCTCAGTCCCTCACCTTGCCATGGGTGCCAGAGCGGACGGCAGCGGGGCGACGTCGACGATCCGGCCACCGGTGCGAATCGAGTCGGTGGCTGCGCAGCCCGCCGCAACCGCCTGGCGAGCCGCCACCGGTGAGGTGATGGTGGCGGTGCCGTGGCGCACGGCGTCGAGGAACTCGGCCACGATGCGCGCGTCGGCTCCACCATGCCCGGCCGTGCCGCTGGCCACGGGAACCTCGAGGTCGGCGTCGGCCCGGTAGCCGTGCCGGCCGGCGTTCCACACCCGGATCACCGCGCCGTCCATGTCACCGAAGTTCTCCATCCGGCCGTGATCGCCGATCACCGTGTAGTTGCGCCAGTAGTCCGGGGTGAAATGGCATTGCTGGTACGTCGCGAGAACACCGTTGTCCAAGCGCAGGTTCACCTGGCTGAGGTCTTCGACGTCGATGACCGGGTGCAGGCCGCGCAGCGACCGCGGCGGCCAGTTGTGTTCCGGGTCGTACCAATCGTGCATGAGCTCGTCGCCGCGCGAAGCCCGGTCGTCGATGTCGCCGTAGACCGCCAGTGTCCCCATGGCTTGAACCTGGGTAGCGAAACCGCCGGCCAGCCAATGGATGACGTCGATGTCGTGGGCGCCCTTCTGCAGCAGCAGGCTGTTGGTGTAGCGCCGGTCGGCGTGCCAGTCCTTGAAGTAGAAGTCACCGCCGTGCCCGACGAAATGCCGGCACCAGATCGCCTTGACGGTACCGATCGCGCCGTCGAGAACCAGCCTGCGCATCTCTTGCACGACCGGCATGTGACGCATGTTGTGCCCGACATAGAGCAGGCTGTCGGTCTCGCGCGCCGCGTGCAGGACCGCGTCACAGTCGTCGACGCTGATCGCCAACGGCTTCTCCACGTAGACCGCCACGCCGGCGGCCAGAAAATCGATGGCCATCCCGGCGTGCACGTGGTCCGGTGTGAGCACGAACACCGCGTCCAGGCCGGCATCGAGCAGGTCGCGGTGATCGGCAGTGGCGACAACCTGTTCGCCGTAGGTCTCCCGAGCGCGCTGCCGCCGCGCTTCGACGGGGTCGCACACAGCCACCACCGCCGATCCTGCTTCCGGGTGGTGTGCATGCAGTGCGAGCCCGGACCGTGTCCCCAGGCCGACCACGCCGATCGACAGGTCGGTCATGACGCAACTCTCCTCTACGCGGTGATCGACAGGCCTCCGCTGTCGCCCGAGCCATCGTAGGTCGTGTCGATCACCGGGGTACGCCGCGCATCTGCAGCACCTTCAGCGCCAGCGCGAGGTCGAGGCGCAGCTCCGGGTCGGTCGTGAACGGCCCGACGATCCGCTCCAGCTTGCCGATCCGGTACCGCAAGGTGTTGTAGTGAAAGTGCAGCTGCCGCGCGGCCTCGGCGACGTTGAGATTGGTCTCCAGCAGCACTTTCAGCGTGTTGCGCAGGTCCTCCATCTCGTCGTCGTCCGGACGCGCCAGTTCGTGCAGAGTCTCGCGGGCGAAGCCACGCAGCTCCTCTCGGTCCTCGATCAGGCTGAGCAGCCGGAACGAGCCGAGGCCGTCGAAGTGCGCGAGTGAGCCGGCACCGTTGAGCTGGCGCCCGACCTGGACCGCGCGCCGGGCCTGCTCGTAGGCGTGCGGGAGCTCCGCGGGATCACGGACGAGCCGGCTGACCCCGGTGGAGAACGAGCGGCGCCCGCTACCGCCCTCGTTAGCTACCTGGCGGACCACCTCGCGCACCAGGGTGTCGGGGTCCCGCGAAACTTTCGGCGCCAGCAACGCCACGACTTCCTGGGTGAAGCCGACCACCGCCGCGCGGCTGTCGCGGCGGGCAACGACGTTCTGCCAGGCGACGGTGAACCGCTCCTGCACCGGCCTGCGCTGTGGACCGGCTACCGCCGCCGGGGTGTCCTCCGGGTCGAGCTCGGACACCACGACCACCAGCTCGCGGTCGACGTCCCAGCCCAACGACTCGCAGTGCGCCACCACCTGGTCTCGTCCGCCGCCCCGCCCAGCCAGGACGTCGCGCAGGAAATCACCTTGATACTTGCTCTCCACAGCGGTGACGGCGAGCTGCTTGTTCACCGCGAGCGCGGCGACCGTCGCAGCCCGTTCGAGCACCATGACGTCGCTGCGGTCGATCTCGCGGCCTCGGGCGAAGGCCACGATCCTGCCGTGATCGACCCGCCCGGCCACGATCGGCACCACCGCATGGCGTCCTGGCACGTCGGCGTGGGTGTGCACACCGCCGCGGCCATCCTCGATGCGGAACCGCCCGGCCGAGTCGAAACACGCCGTGTCGCGCCAGGCCGCGAGCTCCTCCGGCGAGCCGGCCTCTGCCAGGACCCGGCCGTCGGAGCTGGTGATGAACACCGACACCCCGAGCACGGCGGAGGTCTTGACCGCCAGTTCCCGCAGTCCGCCGCCTTCCAGGACCACCGACAGCAAGGCCTGGTGCACCTCCCACGAGCGCTCGAGCGCCGAGGCTTGCCGATTGAGCACACCGGTGAGGACCTGGTTCAAGATGTCGTCGAAGCCGACCGCGTCGGGCAGGAGCAGGAGCGGCAACCCCAGCCGGTCGGCCTCCTCGATCATCTCGCCCGGCAACTGGCTGAGGTAGCGGTGCAGCTTCACGCCGATGGCCGCCACCCCGCGGGCGTTGAGGTCGACCACCAGCGATGGCAGCCCCTGCGGCGTGTTGCGCAACGGGTACCCGGTCGTGAGCAGCAACTCGTGCGGCTTGACCCACGGCAGGATGTCGGGCACCTCCATGATGTTGGCGCGCTGCACCACGCGCTCGAGACCACCTGCACCGGCCAACAGCCGAGCGCCGGCCAAAGCGGGGATCTCCATGGCCTTGCGGATGGTCAAGCCCGGCACGGCATGCGTCGGCCACGTGACTTCCGGCTCCGGCAGGGAATCGTGCCTGGCCCGGTCGTCGGCGGAGGCTGCTGGCAACTCCGGCGAAGCCGAGCGACCATCGTTGGCAAGTTTTCCCATGCGGGTGACGCTATCGGCCCAGCTACGTTCATGGCAGTACCTCAGGTCCACTGATCCGCGAACGGAGCCATCGGTGCTGGTCCCGGTGTGTTCAGCCGATCCGCCCGACGCGTCGGGTCAGGTCGTGCCGGGCGTGGCCAGTAGCCCACTGGTGTCGTTGCTCCGCGCGCCCGTGCGCCGCGCCCGCGTGGTCGCCGCCACCTCACGCCTGGTCGCGATCGTGGTCGAGGCCGCGGCACCGCAGGTCGTCTGCGTGACGGCCGGGGCTGGCGGGGCGCTGCCATGTGCGCTCACCGTCGACGGCTCCGTGCCGTACGCAGAGGTGGGGACGGTGGTGGCCGTCGGTTCCGGGCGGGTCCAGCTCCCCGGTGCCGTCGTCACGACGATCCGGTGGCGTCCGGTTCGCCCGCCCGTGCTCACCGACCCCGGGAGCTGCTTCGCCCGTGCCGCGGGCTGTCCGACGCCGGACCTGCCGCCGGCGCTCGTCGAGTACGCCGACGAGCTCGCCATGGTGCTCGCCGGCGGCGCGGTGTCACCGACCGCGCTGGCCGCGCCGGTCCAGGCGCTGCTCGGCTTCGGCCCTGGTCTCACCCCGGCCGGCGACGACGTGCTCACCGCTGCGCTGGTGGCCTTGCACGCCGCTGGAGATGCGGCCACTTCGTCGCTGGCCGCGGCCATCGCCGCCGGGCGTCCGTTCGAACGGACGACGGCGCTGTCGGCCGGTTTGCTGCACCTGGCCCAGACCGGTCTGGCCGTGCGGCAGCTCACGCGGTTCGTGGAGGCACTCGGCACTCCGGGAGCTGATCTGACCGCCTCCGGCCAGGCGTTGCTCCGGGTGGGTCACACCTCGGGTGCGGCGATGTATCTCGGCGCGGTGGCTGCGCTGCGCCGCCGGAGGCCCGTATGACACGTCATCTCGAGCTCCGCGCCGGCGCCTACCACGACTCCGTGGCGTTGATGCAGGTCAGTCAGACCGTGGCGGCGGAGCCCGGCGTCGTGGCCGCACTCGTGGCCATGGCCACCGATCTCAATCTCGACCTGCTCGGCAACCTCGGGTTCGATCCGCCGGCCGGTGCCGGCCCCAACGACCTGCTCGTCGCCGTCCACGCAGACGAGCCCGAAGCACTGCAACGGGCCCTCACCACCGTCGACGCGGCGCTAGCCGAGCGTCCTTCCGCAGCGCACGGCGGGTTCGACAGCGAGGCGCAGCCGCGAACCGTCGGCTCGGCCGCCGCCCGGTCCGGGGCCACCATCGCGGTGATCTCGACTCCTGGGCCGTATGCGTTCGTCGAGGCGATGGACGCCTTGGAGCACGGGCTGAGCGTCATGGTCTTCTCCGACAACGTCCCGCTCGCCCACGAGATCCGGCTCAAGCAGGAGGCATCACGTCGTGGCCTGCTGGTGATGGGACCGGACTGCGGGACGGCAGTGATCAACGGCGCGGGGCTCGGCTTCGCCAACGTCGTGCGCCCCGGGCCGGTCGGGGTCGTGGCCGCTTCTGGAACCGGTGCGCAGCAGGTCATGTGCCTGATCGACGACGCCGGCGTCGGCGTGAGCCATTGCTTGGGGGTGGGCGGGCGCGACCTGTCCGCTCCCGTCGGCGGGGCCGCCACGATCGCGGCGCTCGACCTGCTCGCCGCGGATCCGTCGACGGAGATCATCGTGGTCATCAGCAAGCCGCCGGCGCCCGACGTCGCCGACGCCGTACGGGCCAAGGCGGCGGTTGCGGCGAAGCCGGTCGTGTTCGCGCTGCTCGGCCTGGGCCAGCCCGACCTCACCGCGGCCGCTCATTCCGTCGTCACGGCCGCCGGGGGTCGCTGGCGCCCGCCGCGCTCGTGGCCGGCGCCGATGACGCGCTTGGGAGCGTACGGTCGCGTCACCGGTCTGTTCTCCGGCGGCACGTTGTGCGACGAGGCGATGGTGATCGCCAGCGCCGCGCTCGGACCGATTCGCTCGAACGTCGCGCTGCGGCCGGACTGGCAGCTGGGCGGCGACCTGCACGCAGACGGTCACGTGATGATCGATTTCGGGGACGACGAGCTCACCCGGGGCCGCCCGCACCCGATGATCGACGGTTCGCAGCGGATCGAGCGGCTGCTCGCCGAGGCCGAGGAGCCGGGCAGCCGGGTCGTCCTGCTCGATGTCGTGCTCGGCCACGGTGCCCATCCGGATCCCGTCTCCGATCTGGCGCCGGCGATCAGCCGAGCACGTGAGCGGGCTCAGGCTCGAGGTGCCGACTTGGCCGTCGTCGTCTCGCTCATCGGCACCACCGACGACCCCCAGGGACTCGAACGTCAGGCCAACGCCCTGGCCGCGGCCGGCGCGTCGGTTCACCTGTCCAACGCCGAGGCCGCCCGCACCGCGGTCGGACTCGTCCAGGCGGGCTCATGAACGCCGCCCGAAGCCGCGCCCGCCTGCTCGACGAGGCACCGCGCGCCGTCACCGCCGGTGTCGAGCTGCTCACCGAGTCGCTACTCGCGCAGGCCGTGCCCGTCACCAGCGTCGATTGGCGCCCGCCATGGCCGGGAACCGAGGCGAGCCTGATGCGGGTGATGGCCGACCCACGTCGCAGCGCGGCGAACGACCGAGCCGTCGAGCGGATGCTGGCCTCCACCGCCGAGCTGGTCGATGTCCGTCCGGCACATGCGGCCCTGGGCTTGGAGCCGGGTCGGTTCCTGCATGCCGGACCGCCGCTGACCTGGGACGAAGCCTCCGGGCCGATGCGCGGCGCCCTGATCGGCGCGATTCTGTTCGAGGGCTTGAGCGACTCACCGAGCGAGGCGGAACGGATGCTGGCCGACGGCCGCGGCATCACGTTGGAGCCATGCCATCATCACGGTGCGGTCGGCCCGATGGCCGGTGTTTTGTCGCCGTCGATGTGGGTCTTCGAACTGCGTGACGAGGCGAACGACGCCACCGCGTGGTGCTCACTGAACGAAGGCCTCGGGAAGGTCCTACGGTACGGCGCCTACTCCCCTGAGGTCATCGAACGGCTGCACTGGATGAGCGACGTGCTCGGCCCGGTCCTGCACGCGGCTGTTCGCGCCCATGGTCGCCTCGACATCAAGGGCATCGTCGCGCAGATGGTGCAGATGGGCGACGAAGGGCACAACCGCAACCGGGCCGGGACGCTGATGCTGCTGCGCGAACTGTTGCCCCATCTCGTCGCCGGTACGGCGGCGTCCTCGCAGACCGCGGACGTGGCCCGGTTCATCGCCGGTAACGACCACTTCTTCCTCAATCTCGTCATGCCGGCCGCGAAACTGCAGACCTCGGCGGCCGCGGACATCCCGGGCAGCACCGTCGTGACCACCATGGCGCGCAACGGCACCGAGTTCGGCATCCAGGTCTCGGGCACCGGCCAGCAGTGGTTCACTGCGCCGGCCGAGACCCCAGCCGGCCTGTACCTCGCCGGATATGGGCCCGAGGACGCCAACCCCGACATCGGCGACTCCGCGATCACCGAGACGATGGGGCTCGGCGGCTTCGCGATGGCGGCGGCGCCGGCGATCGTGCGCTTCGTCGGCGGCAGTGTGCCCGACGCGTTGTCGACCAGCCGGCTCATGTACGAGATCACGCTGGCCGAGAATCCTGCCTACGCATTCCCCATCCTGGACTTCCGCGGCGCCCCGACCGGCATCGACGTCACGCGCGTCGCTCGCACGGGCATCCTGCCGCAGATCAACACCGGCATGGCCGGCCGCGTGGCGGGCACCGGCCAGGTCGGCGCCGGTCTGGTCAAGCCGCCGCAAGCGTGCTTCACCGCGGCGCTGTCCGCGCTGGCTGATCTCGCTGCGCCGCCGGCCTGAGCGACAATGGTGATACGTCGCCGTTGAGCCGGCGCGCTCCCGGGTACACCAACATCATCGGATGACCAGGGAAGGTGGGTGAGGCGTGATGCGGGAGTCGATACGTCTCGGGACGATCTACGGCGTTCGGGTCGGGCTCAATGTCAGCGTCTTGGTGATCGGCGCGATCATCGTGGTCGGACTGGCCGCTGGCCGGTTCCCGGCTGTGTATCCGGACCGCAGTACGTGGGCCTACGTGGTCGCCGGGGTCGTGACGGCGATCCTGTTCTTCGTCTCCCTGCTGGCGCACGAAATTGCGCACTCCGTCGTCGCGATCCGCAACGGGATCAACGTGCGGCGCATCACGCTGTGGCTGCTCGGCGGCGTCGCCGAACTCGAAGGCGAGCCCCGGACCCCGGGAGCTGACTTCCGCATCGCCGTCGTCGGGCCACTGACCAGCCTGGCCGCCGCGGTCGTCTCGATGATCGTGGCCGCGATCCTGCTGGCCGCAGGGGCCGACGATCTGGTGGTCGGCATGTTCGCCTATCTCGCGGGCATCAACGTCCTGCTCGCCGTGTTCAACCTGATCCCGGCAGCCCCGTTGGACGGCGGCCGGGTGCTGCGCGCGGCGCTGTGGGCCTGGCGCGGCGATCGGGCACGAGCGGCGGTGACCGCCGCCAAGGCCGGGCGGTTCTTCGGGGTGTTCCTGATCGTGCTGGGCATCGTGGAGGTCCTCTTCACACCTGGGCTGGGTGGACTCTGGCTGGTGCTCATCGGGCTGTTCCTGGTCAACGTCGCCACCGCCGAGGAGTACCAGAGCCGGCTCAGCGAGACCCTGCGTGGCGTCCGCGCGGGTGACGTGATGACGACCGACCCGATAGCGGTGGATCCGGACCTGCCGCTGGACCGGTTCATCGCCGACCAGGCATGGACGCACCGCCATTCCTCGTACCCGTTGCTCGACGCCGATCGGCGCCTGCTGGGGCTGGTCACGTTGAACCGAGTCCGGGAGGTGCGCCACGAGGACCGCGCGACCACCCGGCTTCGAGACATCGCCTGCCCACCGGAGGAGCTGCCGATCAGCGAGCCGAACGAGCCGTTGGTGGAACTGCTGCGACGGATGCAGCACGGCACCGACGGGCGGGCGGTCGTGCTCGACGACGAGCATCGCGTCGTCGGCATCATCTCGCCCAGCGACATCAGCCGCGCTGTTCAGGTGCGAGGTTTGCAGGCGTTCGACTCGTCCGGCAGCCGCGAGGCCGCCGCGCGGACGTGGCTGCCGTGAGTTCACCAGCCCGTCGTGGCCCTCAGGACGAGGTTGTCCGGCGGGTCAGAACGGTGGGGCCTCGAGCGGATCAGGCAACGGTTCCGGATCCGGCGGCGGCTCTGGCCCAGGCGGCGATTCTTCGATGAATCCGATGACTTCGGGCAGCGTGCGGTAGATGCGCCCGGCGGGGCTGACCCACACGTACACACCGGGCGCAGGTTGATAGAGCTCCCAGCCGTGCAAGGTCTTGTCGAGATGGAAGCGGCGCGCCAGTGCTTGATTGTTGCCGGCCCCGGTGGTGCCGCCGCGCTGGTAGGGAATGCGGTGGTCGATGTCCGAGGCGCGCGCGGGCGTGTCGTTGGTCGGGAAACGGCACGTCCGGTCGCGGGCGATGATGAAATCGATCAGTGCTTGCGGGGGCGTGTACCTGGTGCGGCCGTACTCCAACAGTTGGCCGTCGACCGGATCGGTCAGCATGCGCCGCAGGCCGGCACCTTTGGTCGTGATCATCCGTCCAGCCTGGGCCGTGATGGGCCCGTAGCCTTCGAGTTCCGCGGGCCGGTCGTCGCGGCCGAGCAGGGTCGACAACGCCATGGTGACGTTCACGGTGGCTGCACGTCCGTGCTGGCGGGAATCGGTGCGGTATCCGTCGCCGCGGCAGCAGCCGCTACCGGCACGCGGTGCCTCAGGAGCATCCTGGCCGCTGTCGCCGTCGGGTGCGTCGTCGGCGTCGATTGCGTCATCGGAGTCGCAGTCGCCCTCGTCCGGTCCGCTGGTGCCGGGTGTGGGGCGACACCCACCGAGAAAGCCGGACCGCAGCGCGTTCCAGCCGAGTCCGGTGATGATGTCGAACCGAAGCTGATTCAGGGTGCGCTGGTCACCGGCACTGCGCGCGGACCGGGCGGCGGCGTCGATGGCAGCGTAGAGCGCCGCGAGGTCCTCCATCGGCCCGACGAGGACCATCTCGCCCATGCCGTCCCCGCCTGGGTATGAGCGCGGCATCTCCACTCTGCGCCTGGCCTGGCCCTCCTGCCGGCGCCGCTCGGCTGCGGCCGGGTCGGCGGCGATCACTTCACGATCGAGCCGCCGGGCCAGCTGACGCGTGGTCAGCTGCCCCGCGTCCGGCAGGATTCGCTGCTCCACCAAGCGCTGCTTGTCGCCCTCAAGGACCCGTGTACGACTCGCGATCAGCTCGGCGCGGCGCTCGTCGATACGTCCCGCGTCCAGTGCGTCCAGCGTGGCCGGCAAGTCGTCGGTCAGCTCCACCGCCAACGCCGCGCGGGCATCGGCTTGGGCCGGCGTACACGACAGCGCCGCGGAGAGCTCCGATCCCACAGCGCGGATCGGGTCGTGCCAATGCCGCGTGGAGTGCATCTCCGCGTCGTCGTCACACCCACCGCAGAATCGGTAGTTCTCCCGCTGCGACAGCTCCACGATCGCCCGCATCTGCACCGCTCGCAGATGCGCGACCTGACGCTCCACGGCCACGATGAGGTCCACCACGGGCGAGTCGTCGTCCAGCCCCGCCACGTCGACCTCTTCCAACACCGCCGCCAGTTCCACGCCCGGCGGGTAGTCGGCCCACTCCGGGGTTGGCGGCGGCGAATCCATGATCCAATCTTATCGAACACCAGTCCGAATCACCAGATCGAGTTGGCATCCCGGGTCAACGGCGCTCCAGGTCTGCCGGCCGATCGACGTCGTCGGGGCGTCCGGTGCCGTCACAGTCCACCAACGTCACCAACTCCGGATGCGCAGCCATGAACCCGCGCGCCCCCTGGTCGCCGTGCGCGGCGGCAGCGACGTCGTCCCATACCTCGCGCGCCAACAGGACCGGATTACCGCGCCTGCCGTCATAGGTCGCCGCGGCGACGAACGCACCGCCGGCGCGCGCTTCCCGCAACCGCCGCACGCATCGCGACCCCAGCCACGGTTGATCCACGAGCACCACCACGGCCGCGTTGGCTTCCTCTGCCGCCAGCGCCGCCAGCCCGACACGCACCGACGACCCCATCCCGGTCCGCCAGTCCGGATTGTGCACGACCTTCGCCCCGGGAACCGTCAGCCGTACCGCCCCGTCGACGACCACGACCGGCGCGCACCCGCCGTCGGCGAGCAGTCGGACGGCGCGGTCGACCAAGCGTTCGCCGTCCAGCTCGACGACGGCTTTCGGCCCGCCGAACCGCCGGCCCTCCCCGGCGGCCAACACCAGGCCCGCAGCGGCCGCGGGGATCACGACGACTCGCCGTGATCGCGATGGATCGGTCCGCTGAGCTTGCTCAGCCGCTGACCGGTGCCGCCCCACCGAGCCGCGATGATCTCCGCGGCGATCGACACCGCGGTCTCCTCCGGAGTTCGTGCCCCGAGGTCGAGGCCCAGCGGCGACGACAGCCGCGCGAGGTCGTCGGCGCTCACCCCGCGCTCGCGCAGCCGAGCCATCCGGTCGTCGTGGGTGCGCCGCGAGCCCATCACGCCGATGTAGGCGGCCGGCGACTTCACCGCCGCCTCCAGCAGCGGGACGTCGAACTTCGGGTCGTGTGTGAGCACGCAGATGACGGTCCGCTCGTCGATCGTGGCGCTGGCGAGAAAGTCGTGCGGCCAGCTGACCACGACCTCGTCGGCATCGGGGAACCGCCGAGGGGTCGCGAACACCGGACGCGCATCGCACACGGTGACGTGGTAGCCCAGGAACCGGCCGACTCGCACGAGGGCGGCGGCGAAGTCGATGGCCCCGAACACCAACATCCGCGGGCGTGGGGCGAACGCATGGACGAAGATCTCCAGCTCGTCCATCCGGCGTTCACCGTCGGCGCCGTAATGCCGTACACCGGTCATGCCCTGGTCGAGCATGCCGCGGGCGTCGGCGGCGACGGCGTCGTCGAGGCGCTCGCCGCCCAACGTGCCACTCACCCGGTCCGGCCACACCACCAGGTGCGCCCCCACCGGGCCGGGCCCGCCGACGACAGTCGCCACCGCGACCGGCTCGCCGGCCTCGATGGCCGCCGACACCGCCGGCAGCTCCGGGAAGGTCTCGGCATCCACCGGTTCGACGAACACGTCGATGATCCCGCCGCAGGTGAGCCCGATCGCGAACGCGTCGTCATCGCTGACGCCGTAACGTTGCAGCGTCGGCGCCCGCCCGGCGATCACCTCGCCGGCCAGCTCGTACACCGCCCCCTCGATGCACCCGCCTGACACGCTGCCCACAGCCGCGCCGGTAGGCGTGACCGCCAGCGCGGCGCCCGGAGGCCGGGGCGCCGATCGGAACGTCCGGACGACGGTGACCAGACCAGCGCGCTGCCCACTGTCCACGGTCTCGACGAGTTCCTTCATCACCTCACGCATGACGGCCCCCATGTCGTTCACGTGCCTGGCCCGTACCGCCCAGCAGCCCGGCCAGCTCTTCGTACGCCGCCAACGAATGGCCCGCGACCAGGTGATCGAGGTGCGGCAGAGCCGCTCGCATCCCGCCCGTGCTGGGCACGAAACCTTCCCGGCCGCGGTGCGGGTTCACCCACACCACCGCCCGCGCGAGTCTGGCCAGCCGGGCCATCTGCTCCCCCAGCAGCGTCGGGTCACCTCGTTCCCAGCCATCGCTGCCGATGACGACCACGGCGCCGCGCGCGGTGCCGCGCTGCCCCCACTGATCGAGGAACGCCGCCAACTCATCGCCCAGGCGCGTGCCGCCGCTCCAGTCCGTCACCGCAGCCATCGCTGCGCTCAGCGCGGCGCTCGGGTCGCGGCCCTGCAACTGCCGGGTCACGCGAGTCAGGCGGGTGCCGACGGTGAAGACCTCCGTGCCAGGCCGTGTGCGGCAGGCTGCGTGCGCGAACCGCAACATGGTGTCGGCATAAGGAGCCATCGAGCCGCTGACGTCGACCAGGAACACCACCCGCCGGTACCGCCGCAGCGGACGCTGCCGGCGCAAGTCGACCGGCTCGCCGCCGTGGCGGAGGATCGCTCGGACCGTGCGGTGGGGGTCGACGCGTCCTGACGGCGCCGCATGCATCCGCCGGGACACCCGGTCGGCCACGGCCGGGGTGAGCGCGCTGATGAAGCGGTGCACCTCGGCCTTCTCGTCCGCGGTGAGCCCGGCCAGGTCACGGTGGCGCAGCACCTCGATACGGCTCGCCGTGGCCAGGCGTTGCGGCGGGGAATCGACGTCGTCGCCCTGCCCGGGGGCGGCCGGGTCGGCCGGGACCGCGCCGGGGCGGTAGATCGGCGTCACGGCGGTTCGGCGGACCGCAGGCGGCGGTCGCCCGGAGAAGTACGCCGCGAACGTCCGGTCGTAGCATTCGATGTCTTCCGGCGACGCGCACAGGGTCACCCGCCCGGCCCAGTAGACCGCGCCCAACGACTCCGCGCCGAGCTCGCCGAGGGCCTCGAGCATCGCGTGCACCCTCGTCGGCGGGACCGCCAAACCGTCCTGGCCCAGCCGCCGCGCGAAACCGACGATCACCTCGACGGCGTCGCGCGGCGCATCGGTGGTGATCATGGCTGTCCCCCGCTGATCACCAGGTCGCCGACGGACTCCAGCACCCGCTCGGTGTCCTCTTGGTACTTCAGCACCGCGCCCAGCGTGCGCGATGCCAGGTCGGCATCGAGCTCGGTGGCGCCCAGCGCAGACAGCGCCGCCGCCCAGTCGATGGATTCGGCCAGTCCGGGCGGTTTGAGCAGCCCGGCGTCGCGCAGCCGGTGCGCCGCCCGCGCGACGTCGTCGGCCAGCCGCTCGCTGATGCCGGGGAGCCGGCGGCGGATCACGGCGACCTCGCGCTCGAACGTCGGATGCGCCAGCCAGTGGTACAGGCAGCGCCGCTTGAGAGCGTCGTGCACCTCGCGGGTGCGATTGCTGGTGACGATCACCGTCGGCGGCGTCTCGGCGCGAATGGTGCCGATCTCGGGAATGGAGATCGTGAAGTCGGACAACACCTCGAGCAGGAACGCCTCGAACTCGTCGTCGGCGCGGTCGACCTCGTCGACCAACAGCACCGACGGCGTCGTCTCGAGCGCCTGCAGCAGCGGGCGGGCCAGCAAGAAGCGCCGGTCGTACAACTCGTGTTCGATCCGGCCGACGTCGGTGACCCCGGCGGCCTCGGCCGCACGCAGATGCAGCACCTGGCGCGGGAAATCCCAGTCGTAGAGCGCCTGAGCGGCATCGACGCCCTCGTAGCACTGCAGCCGGATCAGCGGCGCGTCGAGCACCACCGCCAGCGCCTGGGCGAGCGAGGTCTTCCCCACGCCCGCCGCACCTTCGACGAACAGCGGCCGGCACATCCGCAAGGCCAGGAACGCGGCAGTGGCCAACCCGTCGTCGGCGAGATAACCGGCCTCGTCGAGGCGTGCCGCGAGCTCCTCGGGCGAGGCGATGTCACCTGTGTACGCAGTGTCCACCATGACCCAACGCTACGCCGACGGGACGAGTCAGTGCGTCGGCGCTGGTAGAACCAGGTTGTCGACGTCGCCGGACGGCCACGTGACGGTGACCGCGTCGCCGTCGGCGACCATGCCGACCCGCCGAGCCTCGTCGACGACGCCGGGCACGCCGGTCAACACCACCACGGCAGCGTAGACCTGCCCGAACGACACCGGCGTCGTGGTGCGGGCCCACGGCGCCGCGGACAGCCGGCCCAGCGGGTTGGTGCCGTCACGATGCTGGACGCCCACCTCGTCAACGCCGGAGACGGCGACGACGGCGCTGGTCAACCCGCTGTCCACCGCGACCGACGCGGTGGTCCCCGCCGACCGCTCGCCCGGCGCCCCGGTATCGGTGGCCACCGACCAGCCGCCGATGTGCAGCCGCCACGGGCCGGCGTCGACCAACCGCCACGCGTCCGGGTCGTCGTTGTCGGCCGTGCCGGGCACACCGAAGCCTGGATCCACCGGATCGACGCGGGCCAGGCGGACCTCCAGCGGCCCGCGTACCACCGAGGCGGTGGTGAGCCAGGGGCCCACGCGGATGCTCTCCCAGCCCCCGGTGTTGCCGCCCCGGTCGGACAGATCGAGCCAGTGGGCCCGGCTGCGCGAAGCCAGCCCGGCCGAACCGATGCCGACCGGCGTCAACGGGGTGCGATGCGACGGGACGCCCTCGGCGTCGAGCAGCGCGACGTGTGAATCGACCGGCCGCTGCGCGTCGGCCTGGGACAACTCGGGCGCGGAATGGGTGGCGTACCCGTGTCTGGCGTAGAACGGCAGGTCGACGCTGGCAGCCGGACCGGCGCGTTTGTCCGAGCCGTGGTTCAACACGCGCACGACGCCGTCAGCCACGGTGCTCGACACCACCCAACCCGGCTCGTGCATCACCCGCACCGAGTCGGCCTGCTCGACCGGCAGCGGCACCTCGTCCTCGGTCCACACCGGATGTTCGGCCGGCAGCAGCAGCCCTGCGAAGCCCTTGCTGGCCCAGTACGGCGAGCCGGGACCGGAGTAGGGCTGGCGCACGTTGACGAACGCGCCGTGCCAGCCGATGGGCAGCAACCCGTCGGCGTCGGGCGCGCCTCGCTCGGCGAAGTACTTCAGCACGCCACTGGTCAGCCGGCGAGTCTGTCCTGGCGGCAGCGGCGTGGCGTCGAACACGGCACCGACCCAGAACGGCGCCAGCATGGCGAACCGGTAGGTCAGCGACCGGCCCTGAAAGACCGGTGCGCCGTCGGTGGCCACCAATTCTCTAGCGTCGAGCAGGAACTGCCGCAGCCGGTCGCGATAGGTCTCGCGCATCGACGCGTCGGCTTGCTCACCGAGCATGCGGCAGTACCACAGCGGATACAGGTGCATGGCCCAGTGGGCGTAGTAGTCGTAGTTGTGCGTGCCGCCGTCGGTGTACCAGCCGCCACCGACGTACCAGCTTTCGTGCGCCTGCAGGTTGCTGTCGATGTCCGCCGGGTCCCACGGTCCGCCCACCGAGCGCAAGAACGCCTCCACGACGTTCTGGAACCAGACCCAGTTGTTCTCGTACGTGCCCAGCCCCACCATGTCGCCGAGCCAGTCGACGACCTGCTCCCGGGTTCGCGCGGGCAACCGGTCCCACACCCAGGGCCGGGTCTCGTGCAGACCGATGGCGACCGACGCCGCCTCCACGACGGCCTGTCTGCACTCGGTCAGGCGCGGCCACCGCTCCGGCGACGACGGGTCGACACCGGCGCGGATCCCGTCGGCGTACCACTGCGCGAGGCCATGCGGATCGGCGCCGTCGGCGCCGGCGAGGCGGAACGCCGCCAGGAGGAACGTCCGGGCGAAGCCTTCCAACCCGTCACTCCATCGTCCGGACGCGCTCGCCGGGCCGGGCAGGTGGATGAGCGCGTGTCCCGGTGTGGCGTAAGGCCGTGGTGCCAGCAGCAACGTGTCGGCCACACGCTCCCAATCGGTACGGGCCCACCCGGTGTATCGGGAACGCGGGTCAGGCGACACGGTGCATGTCCTCTCGTCGAACGCGGTACTGAAGCGGCCGGCCGGTCAGGAAGCGTTCGATCTCGTCGACGACGAGCTCGCCCATCCGCTGCACCTCGGCGCCGATCGAGCCGGCGATGTGCGGTGTGAGCTGGACGTTGGGCAGGCCGTAGAGCGCTGAGTCGGCCGGCAGCGGTTCCGGCTCGGTGACGTCGAGTATCGCGTTCAGCCGTCCCGAGACCGCTTCGGCCGTCAACGCCTCGGTGTCCACCAGACCACCGCGGGCGGTGTTGATCAGCGTCGCGCCGTCGCGCATCGACGCCAGTTGCCCGGCGCCGATCATGTTCTGCGTTGCGGGCAGCAGGGGTGCGTGCAGGGACACGACGTCGCTGTGGCGCAACAGCTCGTCGAGCTCGACCAGGCGCGCGCCGACAGCCTCGGCGTCGACGGACGCGGCGTACGGGTCGGTCACCAGTACCTCGATGTCGAACGGGCGCAGCAACTGCGCCACGCGGTGACCGATCTTGGACAGGCCCACGAGCCCGACAACCAACCCGTAGTTCGTCGGCGGCAGCCGGTCCAGCCGCAAGTCCCAACCCTGCCCACGGGACTGGGTGTAGTCGTGTGCGAAGCCCTGAACGCGCTTGCCCGCGTAGAGCACGGAGGCGAGGGTGAACTCCGCCACCGGCACCGCGTTCGCCTCGGCGGCGGAGACGATGACCAGATCGCGCTCCCAACACGCCGGGGTGACCAGATGCCGGACCGACCCGGCGCCATGGAACACGGCTCGAAGACGCGGTGCGGCACGCAGCAGGGCGTCATCGAGCGGCGGGCTCCCCCACGTCGTCACCACGATCTCAGCGTCGGTGAGCGCGTCGTCGGCCAGGTTGGGATCATTCGGTGCGCACCATCTCACGTCGGCGACGGCGCGCAGGGCCTCCAGCGAACGGTCGTGGAACAACCGGTTCGTGGCAGCGTGGTCCATGACCAGGACGGCTCTCGGCAGATCGGTCATGGTGCCCGATCATCGCATGCCGTCGTGATGTGATCTGATCTCCCTATGACCGAGACGATTCCAGCGGTGTTCGACGTCCTGGACGAACGGTTCGACTTCAAGGGCGACAAGCACGTCGAGCGCCTCGCCTCGGGGTGCCGGTGGACCGAAGGCCCGGTCTACGTTCCCGCCGGGCGATACCTGCTGTGGAGCGACATCCCGAACGACCGGATGCTGCGCTGGGACGAGACGACCGGCGCCGTCGGCGTGTTCCGAGAGCCGGCCGACTACACCAACGGCCACACGCTCGATCCGGCGGGCCGGCTGGTCAGCTGCGAGCAGGGTACGCGGCGCATCACCCGCACCGAGCACGACGGCACCATCACCGTGCTCGCCGACGCCTACGACGGCAAGCGCCTGAACAGCCCGAACGACGTCGTCGTCCACTCCGACGGCTCCGTCTGGTTCACCGACCCCGCCTATGGCATCGACAGTGACTACGAAGGTCACCGCGCCGAGTCCGAGATCGGCGCCTGCCACGTCTACCGGGTCGACCCGGCCGATGCGACGGTGCGCATCGTCGCCGACGACTTCGACCGACCGAACGGGCTGGCGTTCTCGCCCGATGAGCGCAAGCTCTACATCGGCGACAGCCGCCGCGATCACATCCGCGTGTTCGACGTCGCTGACGACGCCACCCTGTCCGGCGGCGACGTCTTCGCCACCAGCACGGCCGGCACCTTCGACGGCATCCGCCTCGACGATCGGCACCGGGTCTGGGCCGCCGCAGCCGACGGTCTGCACTGCTTCGAAACCGACGGGACACTGGTGGGCAAGCTGCGTCTACCCGAGGTCACGGCCAATTTCACCTTCGGTGGGGCCAAGGGCAATCGGCTGTTCATCTGCGCCACCACGTCGGTGTATTCGATCATCACCAACGTCAACGGCGCCCGCAAGCCGTACGGGCTGCGCTGAGCGGCGCGCTCGTCAGCCGACGGACGGCTCGCGCGCCCAGTCGGCCTCGCGGATCGCCTTCAGCGCTGCCTTACGCTCGTCACGGTCGAGTTTGTCGACGTAGAGCTCGCCGTTGATGTGGTCGGTCTCGTGCTGGAAACAGCGCGCCAACAGGCCGCTGCCGGTCAACGTCAGCGGTTCACCGTTGACGTCCTGACCGGTGACCGTCGCATGCATCGCCCGGCGCCGGTTGTACGCGAGCCCCGGCACCGACAGGCATCCTTCGTCGCCGACCTGCTCTTCTTCGGACAGTTCCAGCTCCGGGTTGGCCACGACGCCCTTGAGCCCGTCGCCGACGTCGTAGACGAACAGCCGCAGCGACACGCCGACCTGGTTGGCCGCCAGCCCCACCCCAGGCGCGTCGTACATGGTCTCGAACATGTCGTCGACCAACCGGCGCAGGTCGCTGTCGAACGTCGTCACCGGGTCGCAGGGGGTGCGCAGCACGGGGTCACCCCAGATGCGGATCGGCATGATGGTCACGCCGAGGCCTCCTTGCCGTTCACGGGCAGACCGACCGCCGCCAAGTCCGCAGCGAGCTGATCGGGCCCGGTGAAATGAATCGCGGTGAAGCCGAGGACGCGCGCGGCCTCGACGTTGGGCAGGCTGTCGTCGATGTAGACCGCCGACGACGCCTGCACACCGTACCGGTCGAGCAGCGTGTGATAGATCCGCGGGTCGGGCTTCACGAGGCGTTCGGCTCCGGAGACCACGATGCCCCGAAACCACGACATCCACTCGAAGGTGTCTCTGGCGTACGGAAACTTCTCCGCCGACCAGTTCGTCAGGGCGTACAGCGGTACCCCGGCCTCGTGCAGCGCTCGAAGCGTCGTCACGGTGCCGTCGATCTGGCCGCTGATCATCTCCGTCCAGCGATGGTGGTAGGCCGCGATCAGCTCCGAGTGCTCCGGAAACTGCTCGCTCAATACGGCCACGGCCTCGTCCCAGCTCCGCCCGGCATCCTGCTCGCGGTTCCACTGCGGCGTGGTGACCTCGGCGAGAAACTTCTCGACGGCTTCGTCATCAGGCAGCAGCTTGCGATAGAGATAGCGCGGATCCCAGTCGACGAGCACCCCACCCAGGTCGAACACGACCGTCGGCGATTGCTGCACCGTCATACGTTGAAGCCCAGAGCCCGCAACTGCTCCCGTCCCTCGTCGGTGATCTTGTCCGGGCCCCACGGGGGCATCCAGACCCAGTTGATCTTCAACTGGTTCACCAGACCGTCGGTGGCCGCAGCCGCCTGCTCCTCGATCAGGTCGGTGAGCGGGCAGGCCGCACTGGTGAGCGTCATGTCGATGGTGGCGACGCCGTCGTCGTCGACGGACACGCCGTAGATCAGGCCGAGGTCGACGACGTTGATGCCCAGTTCGGGATCGACGACGTCACGCAGGGCTTCCTTGACGTCTTCGACATCAACGGTTGCTGTCATGAGGGTGAGCCTCCTTCGGTCGTAGCTACGGCGCGAGACAGCGCGTCCTTGAACGCCATCCACGACAGCAGCGCGCATTTGATCCGAGCGGGGTACTTCGCCACGCCGACGAAGGCGATGCCGTCACCCAGGACGGCTTCGTCGGGCTCGATGGCGCCCTTGCTCTGCATCAGTTCCACGAACGACTTCTCGACGGCGAAGGCGTCCTCGATGCGCCGCCCGTTGAGCAGTTCGTACAGCACGCTGGCCGAGGCCTGGCTGATCGAACAGCCCTGCCCGTCGTAGGACAGGTCGTTCAGCGTCGCACCGTCGGTTGCCACCCGCACGGTGATCTCGTCACCGCAGGTGGGGTTGACGTGGTGAGCCTCGGCGTCGAACGGCTCCCGCAGCCCGCGCCCGTGCGGGTTCTTGTAATGGTCCAGGATGATCTCCTGGTACAGGCTGTCGCTCACCCGAAGAACCTCTTCACCCGCTCCAGGCCATCGGCCAGCGCGTCGATGTCGTCAGTGGTGGTGTACACATAGAACGACGCGCGGGTGGTGGCTGGTATTCCGTAGCGCACACAGACCGGACGGGCGCAGTGGTGCCCGACCCGCACGGCCACGCCGTGCTCGTCGAGGACCTGTCCCACGTCGTGCGGATGAATGCCGTCGAGGGTGAACGAGATGGTGCCGCCGCGGTCGACTGGTGAATCCGGACCGATGATCGTCACGCCGTCGACGTCGGCGAGCATGTTCAGCGCGTAGGCGGTGATGGACTCCACGTGCGCGTTGACATGGGCCATGCCCAGACCGCTGAGGTAGTCCGCCGCGGCGCCCAGCCCCACCGCCTGGGCGATGGGTGGCGTGCCGGCCTCGAACTTGTGCGGAGCAGCCGCGAACGTCGACCCCTCCATCGCCACGGTCTCGATCATCTCCCCGCCGCCGAGGAACGGCGGCAGCGCGTCGAGCACCTCGCTGCGACCCCACAGCACGCCGATGCCGGTCGGCCCACACATCTTGTGTCCGGTGAAAGCGAGCAGGTCGACGCCGAGCTCGCGAACGTCGATCGGCATGTGCGGCACCGACTGAGCACCGTCGACCAACACCAGCGCACCGACCTCGTGAGCGCGCGCGGCGATCAGCGCGACGTCGTTGAGCGTGCCCAGGATGTTCGACTGGTGCACGAGCGAGACGACCTTCGTGCGGGGCGTGATGAGCTCGTCGAGCTGGGCGAGGTCGAGTCGACCCTCGTCGGTGATGCCGAACCACCGCAGCCGTGCGCCGGTGCGCTGAGCGGCGAGCTGCCACGGCACGATGTTGGAGTGGTGCTCCATCTCGGTGATGACGATGTCGTCGCCCGGGCCGAGGCGATACCTCGGATCGTCGGCCAGCCCGCTGGCCAACGTGTTCGCCACCAGGTTGAGCGCTTCGGAGGCGTTCTTGGCGAAGATCACCTCGTCGCGCGAGGGAGCCCCGATGAACGTCGCGATCGTGTCGCGCGCGCCCTCGTAGGCCGCGGTGGCCTCCTCACCGAGCTGGTGCACCGCCCGGGCCACGTTGGCGTTGTGGCGGGTGTAGTGCTCGGTGAGTGTGTCGAGGACGGGCTGCGGCTTCTGTGACGTGTTGGCCGAGTCCAGATACACCAAGGGGTGATCGCCGGCCAGCCGCCGCTGCAGGATCGGGAAGTCCTTGCGGACCCGGTCCACGTCGAGCGGGCTGGTCACTTCACGTGCCACGATGCGCTCCTCTGGATCGAAGACCGGATCATCCGCGCACCGATCCGCAACTCAGGCGCTCGCGCCGACGTAGTCGACGTAGCCCTGCTCCTCGAGCTTGTCGGCCAGCTCCGGGCCGCCCTCCTCGGCGATCTTCCCGCCGACGAAGACATGGACGAAGTCGGGCTTGATGTAGCGCAGGATCCGCGTGTAGTGGGTGATCAGCAGCACGCCCTTGTCGCCGTTCGCGGTGAAGCGGTTGACCCCGTCGGACACGATCCGCAGCGCGTCGATGTCGAGGCCGGAGTCGGTCTCGTCGAGGACGGCGAACTTCGGCTGGAGCAGCTCGAGCTGCAGGATCTCGTGCCGCTTCTTCTCACCACCGGAGAAGCCGGTGTTGAGGTCGCGCTCGGCGAAAGCGTCGTCGATGGCCAGGTTCTGCATCGACTCCTTGACGTCCTTGACCCACGTACGCAGCTTCGGCGCCTCGCCGTCGATGGCGGTCTTGGCGGTACGAAGGAAGTTCGACACCGACACACCCGGAACCTCGACCGGGTACTGCATGGCGAGGAACAGCCCGGCCCGGGCACGCTCGTCGACGGTCATGTCCAGCACGTCCTCGCCGTCGAGGCGGACGCTGCCGCTGGTGACCGTGTACTTGGGGTGCCCGGCCAGGGAGTAGGCCAGCGTGGACTTGCCCGACCCGTTGGGGCCCATGATGGCGTGGGTCTGGCCGCTCTCGATCGTGAGGTCGACACCGCGCAGGATCTCCTTCGGGCCGGCCTCGGTCTCGACCGACACGTGCAGGTCGCGGATCTCCAGGTTGCTCATATCGTGGGTGTTCCTTCGTGTCCGTAGTTCGTCAGTGCAGTGCTGGCAGGGAGCATCATCAGGCGCCTTGGGCCGCGAGCTCCTCGGCCACGGCCAGTTCGCGCTCGACGGTGGCCATGAGCCGCTCGGAGATCGCCGGGACGCCGACGCGGTTGATCAACGACGCGAAGAACCCGCGAACCACGAGTTTGCGGGCCAGTTCGGGCGGGATCCCGCGCGCCTGAAGGTAGAACAGTTGCTCGTCGTCGAAGCGGCCGGTGGCGCTGGCGTGCCCGGCGCCTTCGATCTCGCCGGTCTCGATCTCGAGGTTGGGCACGGAGTCCGCGCGGGCGCCGTCGGTGAGCACGAGGTTGCGGTTGAGCTCGTAGGTGTTGATGCCCAGAGCCTGCTTGCGGATCAGCACGTCGCCGATCCACACCGCGTGCGCACCCTTGCCCTGCAGCGCGCCCTTGTACTCGACGTCGCTCCTGGAGTTCGGTGTGTTGTGGTCGACGACCAGGCGGTTCTCGATGTGCTGGCCGGCGTCGACGTAGTACAGACCCAGCAGCGTCGCGTCGCCGCCCGGGCCGGCGTAGTCCAGCGTGGTTCCGGTGCGAACGAGATCACCGCCGAAGGAGATGACCGCGTGCCGCACCGTCGCGTCTCGTCCGACGTGGACGTGCTGGTGCGACAGGTGAACGGCGTCGTCGTCCCAGTCGTGCACCGTCACGACGACCAGCTCGGCACCGTCACCCACGACGACCTCGACGTTGTCAGCCAGCGCAGCCGAGCCGAGGTACTCCAGGATCAGCACCGACTTGCTGTGCCGGCCCGCGGTGACGACCACGTGGCCGGCCGCGCCCTGCTCGGCCGACCGCCCCGTCAACGTCAGCACCGTCGGCTGATCGACGACGGTGTCGGCGGGAACGTCGACAGCCACGACCTTCTCGGCACTGGCCCAGGCGCGGGCGCTCGGCCGGTCGACAGGTACGTACGTCGACGTGCCCCGGCGCGGGTCGTCGGCGCCCACCGTCGTCACGGCCACCTTCGGGTCGGCGTCGACGGAGACGTCGACACTGCCGTCGAGCGGAGTGTCGTCGTGCAGTCCACGCAGTCGCGACATCGGCGTGAACCGCCATTCCTCCTCGCGACCCCGGGGTACCTCATGGGCGTCGACGTCGAAGGAGGCGAAGCGGTCGAGTGCCCCTTCCGCTGCCTCGGCGCCGGCGCCGTGGGAGTGCTCAACCAGGCCGTGCTGAGCCGTATCGATGCTCATCTACTCGCTTCCATCTTCATCCGTGGGCTTCGGGACTGGGCTCGTGAGCAAGCACTCACCCGACCGCGCCTTCCATCTGCAGCTCGATCAGGCGATTCAGCTCGAGTGCGTACTCCATCGGCAGCTCGCGCGCGATGGGCTCGATGAACCCCCGCACGATCATCGCCATGGCCTCGTCCTCGGGGATGCCGCGGCTCATGAGATAGAACAGCTGCTCCTCGCTGACCTTCGACACCGTGGCCTCATGGCCCATGGACACGTCGTCGTTGCGGATGTCGTTGTACGGGTAGGTGTCCGAGCGCGAGATCCCGTCGACCAACAGGGCGTCACACAGCACCGTGCTGGCGCTGCCGGTGGCCCTGGGCATGACCTGCACGAGGCCGCGGTACGACGTACGGCCGCCGCCGCGTGCCACCGACTTGGACACGATGGAGCTCGACGTGTGCGGCGCCATGTGCACCATCTTCGAACCGGAATCCTGGTGCTGCCCCTCGCCGGCGAAGGCCAGCGACAGCGTCTCGCCCTTGGCGTGCTCGCCCATCAGCCAGATCGCGGGGTACTTCATCGTGACCTTGGAGCCGATGTTGCCGTCGATCCACTCCATGGTGGCGCCTTCGGCAGCCGTGGCGCGCTTGGTCACCAGGTTGTAGACGTTGTTCGACCAGTTCTGGATGGTGGTGTAGCGCGCCCGGGCGCCCTTCTTGACCACGATCTCGACCACGGCGCTGTGCAGCGAGTCCGAGGAGTAGATAGGCGCGGTGCATCCCTCGACGTAGTGCACGTAGGCATCTTCGTCGACGATGATCAGGGTCCGCTCGAACTGGCCCATGTTCTCGGTGTTGATGCGGAAGTAGGCCTGCAACGGAATGTCGACGTGCACACCCTTCGGCACGTAGATGAACGATCCGCCGGACCAGACCGCGGTGTTCAGCGCCGAGAACTTGTTGTCGCCGGCCGGGATGACCGAGCCGAAGTACTCCTTGAACAGCTCGGGGTGCTCGCGCAGGCCGGTGTCGGTGTCGAGGAAGATGACACCCTGCTCCTCGAGGTCTTCCCGGATCTTGTGATAGACGACCTCGGACTCGTACTGCGCGGCGACACCGGCGACGAGGCGCTGCTTCTCCGCCTCGGGGATGCCCAGCTTGTCGTAGGTGTTCTTGATGTCCTCGGGGAGCTCCTCCCACGAGGTGGCCTGCTGCTCGGTCGAGCGCACGAAGTACTTGATGTTGTCGAAGTCGATGTTCGACACATCCGCACCCCACGTGGGCACGGGCTTCTTCTCGAACAGGCGCAACGCCTTCAGCCGGGTTTCGAGCATCCACTCCGGCTCGTCCTTGAGCGCGGAGATCTCGCGGACGACGTCTTCGTTCAAGCCCCGCTTGGCGGTGGCGCCGGCGTCGTCGGCGTCGGCCCAGCCGTATTCGTAGCGGCCGAGCCCTTCGAGCTCCGGATGAGCGGTGGTGGTCATCTATGCGATCCTCTCCGCGGATTCGTGTCGTGCATCAGGTCGTGCTGCGCCGGAGATCTCCGGACTCCGGGAACGTGCGTGGTGCAGACGTCTTCGCCGTTCGCGATGGTGGCGATGCGCTGCACGTGGGTGTCCAACAGCCGGGCGAAAGCCTCGGTCTCCGCCTCGCACAACTGCGGGAACTGCTCGGCAACGTGCGCCACCGGGCAATGGTGCTGACACAGCTGCTCGCCGCCGCCCACCGGTGCCGCCTGCACCGAGGCAGCATAGCCATCAGTCGACAATACCTCGGCGAGAACGGCGGCACGCCGTTCCGGAGCTGCGGCCTCGAGCGCCGGGCGGTAGCGCTCCTCCAAGTCGGCGATGCGGCGGCGGGCGAACTCCAGCACCAGATCGTCACCGCCGGTGTCGGCCAGGAACCGCAACGCTCCGACCGCGAGGTCGTCGTACGAATGCTCGAAGGCGTCACGACCCTCGGGCGTCAGCACGAACACCTTGGCCGGCCGGCCACGGCCCCGTTGGCCGTAGACGCGCTCCTCTTGCGGCTCGAGGATGCCCTCGGCGACCAGAGTGTCCAGGTGCCGACGGACCGCCGCCGGGGTCAAGCCGATCAGCTCGGCCAGTGCCGCCGCCGTGGACGGGCCGTTCTCGAGCACCGCACGCGCCACCCGCTCACGCGTGCGAGCATGAGCATCTGCGGCGACGGGACCGCTCCCCGTCGCCGGCACCTGCTCATGCGTGTTTTTCACAACACCATCGTGCTCTTTTTCCGGGCGACTCTCAACCTGCTGATCGTGTGTTGCGTCACGCAGGTCACCCTTACCTCCTCTGTACCTCCACCTTGACCGGCACGTGCCCTCCGCTCACGGCCACTCGAGGCGATACATGCCTCGAGTCGTTTCGTGGAACGTCTCCACCCAACCGGAACCGTTCTTCCAGGAGGTAGGGATGGAAATCGTCGTCGTGACGGCGTTCATCGTGATCGCCGGTGTCGTCGGCCTGGGCGTGCACGGTGCGCGCCGGTCGGCACGACGTCACGCCTCGGCCATGCGCGAGGGCGTCCGGGCGCGCGGCTGGAGCCTGGCTGCCACGGACGACGACATCGGCATGCGATGGCGCGGCGAGCCCTTCCGTGCTCGCGCCGGGCATCCTCGCAACGTCGTCCGGGGAAGCCACCGCGGGCATGACTTCGCCGCGTTCGACTATGTGTTCACGGCCAAACCGACGCCCAACGCCGACACCGCGATCCCCCACCGGTTCGCCGTGTGGGCGCTGCCGCTGCCGGCGTCGGTGCCGACACTGTCCGTCACCGCCCGGCACGTGCTCAGCCCGAAGGTGAGCGCTCAGAAGGTGACGTGGTTCGGCGGCGCGCACGTGGCGACCGGCGATCCGGAGTTCGACGAGATGTTCGCGGTCGAATGCGCCGACGACGCTTTCGTCGCACAGGTCCTGCAACCGCCGCTGCTGGAACACCTCAAACAGGCCGGGCGGTGGAACTGGCGATTCGAGGACGACACCATGATCTCGTTCCAAAAGGGGCGCTTGGACGCCGCGGGCATCGCCGCTTCGCTCGACCGCATGATCGGCGTGCTGGAGCACGTCTCACGCGACGTCTGGCGCCACGCGTGACCTCCACAGCCGTTTGCCGCCGCAGCTCGCGGGTATCCCGGAGACATCCCGAAACCGAGGTGATCCGATGACGCTGGGGCGCGGCATTTTCCTGATGGCGCTCGGCCTGATCCTGGCACTGGCGGTCAGCGACCGCGCCGGCGCCTTCGACCTGAGCATGATCGGGTGGATCTTCTTCGGCGTGGGCCTGCTGGTGTTCGCACTCTCGTTCGTCGTGGGTCCGGCCCGCCACGAGATCGACCCCCACGCGATCGACGACCCCGTCGACGAACCCTGAACCGGCACGGCCCTGTCCGGTACGTCGCGCGGCTGCGTGCGAAACTCGCCGAGTGAACGTCTCGCCCGCGGTCGACATCGACGGACTGGTCAAACGGTACGGCCACACGACGGCCGTCGACGGCTTGTCGGTGCGGTTCCCCGCCGGCGCGGTCACGGCGGTGCTGGGTCCCAACGGCGCCGGCAAGACGACGACGGTCGAGATCTGCGAGGGATTGCGACGCGCGGACTCCGGCCGCGTCCGGGTTCTGGGCCGCGACCCGTTGCGCGACGGGGCCGTCTTGCGCCCACGCGTGGGCGTCATGCTGCAAGAAGGCGCCGGCTTCTATCCGGGCGCGAGGGCCATCGACATGCTCACGCACCTGGCCCGGCTGCACCGCACCCCCCTCGACGCCGACCAGTTGATCGAGCGACTCGGCCTACGACAGTCCGCAGGCACGCCGTTGCGCCGGCTTTCCGGCGGCCAACGGCAGCGAGTCGCGTTGGCGGCGGCGCTGATCGGGCGGCCTGAGCTCGTGTTCCTCGACGAGCCGACAGCCGGGCTCGACCCGCATGTACGCCGCGCGACCTGGGACCTGATCAGCGAGCTTCGCAGCGACGGCGTCACCGTCGTGCTGACCACGCACCTGATCGACGAGGCCGAACAGCTCGCCGACCACGTCGTCATCATCGATGCCGGCCGGCTGGCCGTCGAGGGCAGCCCGCAGGAGTTGACCGCGGGTGTCGGCGACGGAGTCATCACCTTCGGCGGCCCGCCTCGTCTCGACTTGTCGTCGCTGCGCGCGGCGCTGCCCGAGACCGCGGAGGTCCGCGAAGTCACACCCGGCGGCTACCAAGTCACCGCGAGCGTGGATCCGCACCTGCTGGCGACGTTGACGTCGTGGTGTGCCACCCATGACATCCTCGCCGAAGGGCTGCAGGTGGGACGACGATCCCTGGAAGACATCTACCTCGAGGCGACGGGCCGGGCACGCTGATGACGTACTCTCCCGCTCCCGGCGCTGCCTCGCTGCCGCGCATGCTGGTCGCTCAGGCCGCCTTCGAGATCAAGCTGCTGCTGCGCAACGGCGAGCAGCTCCTGTTGACCGCCGTGATCCCGGTGGTCCTGCTGGCTCTGCTGAGCGCCGTACCGGCGTTCGACACCGCCGGCCACGAGCGCGTCGACTTCCTCGTCCCCGGCATCATCGCGCTGTCGGTCATGTCCACGGCGTTCACCTCACTGGCCATCGCGACCGGATACGAGCGACGGTACGGCGCGCTGAAACGCCTGGCGGTGTCACCGCTGCCGCGGTGGGCGCTGCTCGCGGCCAAAGCGATCATGGTCAGCGTCGTGGAAGCCCTGCAGATCGCGCTGGTGTGCGGGCTGGGCCTCGCACTCGGCTGGCGTCCCGAGGGATCGCCGGTGTCCGTCGTGATCCTCGTCGTCATCGGCACCGCCGCATTCGCCGGGCTCGGCCTGCTCATGGCCGGCACGCTGCGCGCCGAGGCCACCTTGGCCGCGGCCAACCTCGTCTATCTGCTTCTTCTGGTGCTCGGCGGCGTCGTCATCCCGTTCGAGCAGTTCCCGGCCGCCATCCGTCCCGTACTCGAGTCGACCCCGACCGGAGCCCTGGCCGACGGGCTGCGTTCGGTGCTGGCCGACGGCGCGGGCCTGCCGTGGCGGTCATGCGCGGTACTGATCGCCTGGGCTGTTGTCGGCTTCGCCGCCGCGGCGCGGTGGTTCCGCTGGGAGTGAGACCCCGGCGTCGCCGCCGCGGATCAATAACGGCTCGAGCAGGCCGGGAACGACTCCGGCGGCGAACTGCAGCCCCTCGTGCTCGTCGGCGTCGACGATCGAGTAGCGGCCCCTGCCCGCAGCGGTGGTGGCGGTGAACGTCATGAGCCCAGCACGGCGCTGGAACAGCGATTGCCGGATGCGCCACCCGATGATCCCGCTGCGCTGCAGATACACGGTCGAGCGCCGCAGACTGCCCCGCCGCACCACCAGGTGACGCTCGTCCAGGCCGTGCCCCAGGCCGCGGTACCCGTCCCACGCCAGCCCGATGACGCCCGCGCTGACCAGCGCGGCGACACCGACGATCACCCACGTCCAGAATCGCGGCAGCGGTCCCGCGGCCGCGGCCACGACGACGGCGGCCATCGCCACGACCGCGACACCGGCGCGCCACAGCCGCCGGGACCGCGCCCGCACCGGGTGGGCGCGCAACGCCACCGCGTCCGGCAACCCAGCGACCTCGCGCGCGACCGCCCAGACCAACCGGCGCGGCGCGGCGGGCACGAGCACACTGAGCTCCTTCTTGCGATCTGAGGAGATACCCGTCGCGACGACGTCGAGCCGCGCAGCCCCGGCCGATCGCGCCCCCAACGGCTCGACGACCTCGACGCCGCGGATCCGGCGCTCCTCCAGGCTCACCGATCGCGTGGTCAGCAGGCCGCGCCGAACGCGCAACGTGCCACTGGGCTCGCGATCGAGCCGACAGCCCCACCACGCCTCGACGAACAACGCCGACGACGCCACCGCGCCGACCACGGCGAATCCGGCCACGAGTCCCGCCAGTGTCTCCCACGGACCGATCGCCTCGGCCAGGTCCCGGGTCACCTGGATCGGGACCTGTTGCCGCCCGAACCACTCGCTCACCTGGAACACCGCACCCACGGCGCTCGAGGCCAGCAGCGGCGTGAGGAACGACAACGGCGCGTAGCCGGTCCACGCCGGGTTCCACGTCGCCAACGGCTGATCGGCCCGCTCCCCGCCGGACGCCGGGTCACCGCGATCGAGCAGCAGCGTGCGCAGCCGTTCACCTTCGTCCCGGGACACCGGGTTGAGCACGAGGGTCTGCTCCCCGGCACCGCCCTGACGGCCGTCCCCGGTGCCGATGGTCACCTTGACCAGCCCGAGTATCCGCAGCGCAGGGCTCGCTCCGAGGTCGACCGACCGGATGCGCTCGCGCGCCAGCGACCGGTTCGCCACGACGACGATGCCCCGGCGAAGCTCCATCGACGTCGGTGACACCCGGTAGCGGGTCCGCCGCCACCGCAGATGATCCACCGCGACCCCGCCGCCGACGAGCACGGCCACGCCCGGCAGCACCCAAGCCAGCGCCACCTGTGCGGACGTGCCCGCCGCGATCCCGATGGCCGTGGGCACACCGGCAGCCATGGCCAGCCCGGTCAGGACGATCGCGGTCGCCACGAGCGTGTGTCGGTGCAGCGTGCGCCATTCGGCGGTGCTCACGTCGCATCGCCGGGAGTCTCG
Source organism: Actinomycetes bacterium (assembly GCA_021793295.1). Lineage (GTDB taxonomy): Bacteria > Actinomycetota > Actinomycetes > Jiangellales > Jiangellaceae > Haloactinopolyspora. Next base: position 30,210 of record JAJYTA010000005.1, on the reverse strand, counting down.
TCGGTGATGCGGGTCAATTCCTCGGCGAGGTCGCGCGCCTGCTCGTCGGCCAAGCCCGCGATGACCACCGGTCCGGCCGAGGACGCCGTCGTCACGGTGACCGTCGCCAGCCCGAACATGCGCTGCAGCGGTCCCCGGGTGGTGTCCACGGTCTGAATCCTCGACATCGGAGCCACCCGCCAGGTCTGCCAGAACCACCCCGTGCGGGTGAACACCGCGGTGTCGGTCACCTCCCACCGGTGCAGGCGGTACCACCAACGCGGCAGCACCACCGCGGCGATGCCGCCGACCGCGGCCACGGCGAGCCCCGGCGCGACCAACCACCAGCGAGCAGCCTCGATCACCAGGCCCAGCAGCAACAACAGTGCCGACATCGCGGCCACGGGCAGCGCCACCAGCACCCGCCACCAGGTCGTGACCCGTGGATCGAGCCATTGGCGAGGCGCCCGCAGCCTCGGCGCGTTCGTCACCGCGATCTCTCCTCATGTGGTCGACCGGGGTGAGAATATCCGCGCCGCGGCCGAGGCGTACCCGACTTTCGCAGCTCACCTGCAGGTTGCATACGATGACTCGGTGAGTACGACCACGGCACGGACACCGCGAGCCCAGGACGACGGGGGCCGCTTCACCCGCTGGGTGCCGCTGCCGTCGGAGGCCACGCTCCGGCGCTTGGCCGTCGCGTCGTTGCTCACTCAGGGCGGCATCATCGTCACCGGCGGTGCCGTGCGGCTGACCGACTCCGGTCTGGGTTGTCCCGACTGGCCCCACTGCACGTCCGGCTCCATCGCGGCCACCCCTGAGATGGGCCTGCACGGCGCCATCGAGTTCGGCAACCGCCTGCTGACCTTCGTGCTCGGTCTCGTGGCCGCGGCGATGCTGGTCGCGGTCGTGCGCACGCTGTCCAGCGACCGTGCGCGGCGCGACCTGCTGGTCCCGTCGGTGTTCTTGCTGTGCGTGATCCCGGCCCAAGCGGTGATCGGCGGCATCACGGTGTGGACCGACCTGAATCCCTGGGTGGTGATGTTCCACTTCCTGGTGTCGGCGGTCCTGGTGGGCGTCGCGACGGTCCTGGTCCGCCGGGCCGCCCGCCCGGCCCGTATGGCGCCTGCTCGCGTCGGCCATCCGTGGCTGGAGCGGCTGGCGGTGCTCGTGCTGGCGGCCACCGCGGCCGTGGTCTATCTCGGTGCCGTCGTGACCGGCAGCGGCCCGCACGCTGGGGACCCCGAGGCCCGTCGTACCGGGCTCGACGTCGCCGTGGTCACCCAACTGCACGGCGACGCCGTCCTGCTGCTCGTCGGGCTGTCGATCGGGTTGTACTTCACCGCTCGTGCGCTCGGCTCGCCGGGGCGCTCGGCCGCAGCCGCCGCGGTCTTGGTCGCGGTGGAGTTCGCGCAAGGGCTCATCGGCGTGGTCCAGTACCGCCTGGAGCTGCCGGAACTCCTGGTGGGCCTGCACATGCTCGGGGCAGCGGCGATGGTGTTCGCCGCCGTCGACGCCTGGTACGCCACCCGCTGGTTGCCATCGGTCCAGCCGGTGCGTTGACGCCGATGCTCACCGTGGCTGGGTCGAGGCCGACCACGCGGTAGCGGCGGCGCCGGTCCTCAGGTGGATCCGCTCGTCCGGTCGCTCGAGGTAATGCCGTAACGCATGGAACACCACGACCGGGTCACTGCCCAGGCGCCCGGTCGGCATCGCCACCACCGCGTCGCCGGTGACCCAGCCGACGGCGCGCCCGAGCATGCGTGGATGCTCGCGTCGCCTCCGGACCAGCGGCGACGACGGCGTGCCGACGATGAGCAGCCAATGCTGCACCTGGCCGCGCATCCCGAGCCGGCCGGTGTAGCGCAGCGTGGTCGCATCGATGCGCGCGATGTCGTCCCACGGCACAGCGAGACGGTCGAACCCCAGGCCGACGACGACATGGCTCTCGGTCAGGTCGACCCCGAGGTCGGTGCGCGACGAGCGCAGCCCGGCGAGGCCACCCAGCAGAAAGATCGACCCGAGACCTGCCAGCACGACGAATCCGATGATCCCTGTCGCCATCCCGTCGCGCAGCGCCAGCACCGCCGCGGTGCCGCCCAACGCGACGAAGCCGAGACCGGCGACCACCAACGTGATGCTGACCGGCCGCGACGGCGGGCGCACCGCGAATCGGATCCCAGCGGTGCGAACACCGTCGATGTCGATGCGCACCGCGCGGGCCGGGGCGAAGTGAATCTTCGGTCGCGCAAGAAGCGGGCGCTTCTCCCATCCGCCCGGGGGTTGCAGCGATGACCTGGGTGGCTGACCGGGGGAGCTCACGGGACCGTATGGTGCCTCATGCCCGCCGGCGACCGCGCACGGCCCTCGGTCGGGTCAGGCCCGCCGCAGTGCGTCGGCGAGCGTCCGCGCCGGGGCCACGGGGGCGGTCCAGCCGGTGCGCCGCGACGCGGCCAGCAACGGCGTGAGGATCGTCTCGGCCCGCTGCGCCTCGTCGTGGCGCTGCCAGGCTCGTGCGACGGCGATGTAGGCATCGGCGCCGTGTAACCAGGCCGCTCCCGCAGGCGCCCCGATCGAGGTGATCATCGCCTCGGCCTCGAGCAGGAGCGGCTTCGACGCGGTGGCCTCGGCCAACGCCGCGAGGCACCGAAGCCGGTAAGCCTCGGTGCGGTGCCGTTCGCATCCGGCCAGACCTCGTTCGAGCACGTCGATCGCCTCGCGGCGGCGGTCCGTCTCGAGCAGAGTGGTGCCGTACATGGCAGCAGCCGCCGCCGTCCACCAGGCGTGCGAGTCCATGGCCACGGCCGTACGACCATGCCGCAGCGCCTCGGCGTGATCGCCTTTCAGCCGCGCGATCCACCCCAGATTCGACACGTACCACGACTCGTCTCCGGCGTAGCCACTGCGCCGGTTGATCGCCAACGCCTCCTCGATCTTGGCGGTGGCGGCGTCCCAGGCGCCGTGAGCGAGCAGCGGGAACGCGGACTCGAACACGCACCACTGCAACAACCACAGATCGCCACCGGCGCGGCACAACGGTTCGAGCCGGTCCAGGACCACGTGCAGCCAGGCGAGCTCACCCTGGTAGGCGTACGCGGTCTTCAGCCCGTCCAGCGCCACCGCCAGCACGTCCGGCTCGCCGATGCCCTCGGCGATGCGCAACGCCTGCCGGCCGTAGGTGAGCGCGTCGTCGAACCGCAGCCGATTGGCCGACAGCACCGCCAGCCAAGACAGCAGGTTCGTCTGGGCGGCCCGGTCGCCGAGCTGCTCGGCCAGCGACAGGCTTTCGACCAGGTAGGCACCGCCTTGCGCGACCGCGCGACCACTGCCCGACCACGCGGGTCCGCCGAGGGCCCGAAGGGCACGCATCTCCAGTTCGCGTTCACCGGCTTCGCGAGCCAGCCGAAGCGCCTCGCCGTGATCGGCTACCGCCTCGTCGTATCGGCGCATCGCTTCTCGCGACCGGCCTCTGGCCAGGTGGGCACGGCCGGCGACATCGAGATCCAAGCCTTCCCGATCCGCCTCGACCGCCTTGGTCAACAGTGCGTCGGCGTCACCGACGGCGTGGCGGAGCAAAGCCCGCTCCCCCGCTGCCAACCACCCGCGTCCGGCCCGCCGCCAGTCGCCGGCCGCGCTGGCGTGCCGCGCGAGCGCTTCGGGGTTGTCGGCCAGGAGATCGGCGGCGCGTAGGTGGTACACCTGCCGAGTCGGCAACGGCGTGGCGTCGTAGAGCGACTCTCGGATGAGGTCGTTGGCGAACTCGTAGGCCGTACCGGTCGGCACGGTCAACCGGGTCTCCAGCAGCCGTTCACACCGCCGAGCGGCCTCCTCGGTGCTGATGCCCAGCAGCCCGGCGATGGTCGCCGGAGCGAACGGTGAACCGAGCACGGCCGCGGCGCGAAGGACCTCGTCGGCTGCCGTGCCGGCCCGTCGCACCCGCGCCAGCACCACGGCGCGCAGCGATGGCGGGATGCCACCCACGCCCGAGCGCAGCCCCCGCAACGTCTCGACGACGAACAGCGTGTGCCCGCGGGTCCGGCGGGCGATCTCGGTGCCCCGTCCCCGTTGCCCGGCAGCGGCGGCGAGCCGCGCGATCGCCCCGGGCCCGAGGGGCCCGAGGTCGATGTGCTCGGACACCGCCCCCAGGGTGGCCACGACGTGTTCGTCCTCCTCGGCGCGCACGGTGGCCACGACCAGCACCCGGCTGCCCTCGCTGCGCCGGGCGAGGTAATGGAGCAGCTCGATGGTCGCCTCGCCGGCCTGGTGAACGTCGTCGACGACCAACATCACCGGGCGCTTCACCGCCAGCCGGCGCAGAAACCGGGCGACGGCGTCATAGGTCCGGCGCCGCTCGACGTCGGCGCTGCCCCGTTCGACCTCGCTGTCGCCGAGCAACGCGGCGACCTCCGGCACGAGCGCGGCCAGCGCACCAGCGCGGTCGGGCACGACCTCACGCAGCGTTCGTGCCGGTAGATGTTCGACGAGCCAGGCCAGTGCCTCCACGATCGGCTGGAGGAACAGCGACCGCTCGACCTCGTAACACCGAGCTTTGACGCCCAGCCCGCCGGTGCGCTGGGCGAGCTGCAGCGCCTCGTCGGCCAGCCGGGTCTTGCCGATACCGGCTTCTCCGGTGATCAACAGGACTGATCCGTGGCGCGACACGGTGCGTTCCCAGGCGCCGACGAGTCGCGCCACCTCGTCGGAACGCCCGACGAGCTCAGGCTGACCGCTCGACAGCGGGGCGGGAGCCGGCTCGGCCACGGCGGCGGCTTGTTCACGCAGGATCGCCACGTGCAGCGCGCGGCTCGTCGGGGACGGATCGACACCGAGCTCGGTCGACAGGCCGGTCCGGAGGCGTTCGTAGGCCGTCAGCGCCTTGCCCTGTTCTCCTGCGGCGGCGTAAGCGCGCATCAACGCACGCCCGGCTCGCTCGTCCAAGCGGTCGACCCGTGCGGCGGCCTCGGCAGCAGCCACGGCCGCCGGGACGTCGCCGGTGTGCACCGCCTGTTCAGCTGCCACGAGTCTGGCCCGGCGAACGAGCGCGGCCTGGTTGCGGCGGGCGTCCTCGGCCCACGGTGCGTCGGGTTCGTCGGCCAGGACCGGGGCCGCGTCGATCACCGCCAGCGCGGCCTGTGCTGCGGCGAGCGCGGAGGCCGGTTCGCCGTCCTGGGCCCGCGTCTCGGCCTCGGTCACCAGTTCGCCGGCGTGGGAGAGGTCGACCCGTTGGGTCTCGGCGAGTCGGTAGCCGGACCGGTCGCCGATCACGATGTCCCCGCCCATGGTGGCGCGCAACCGGCTCACCAAGGTCGCGACGCTCCTCGACGGCGCTCGTGGGGGCGAGTCGCCCCACAGGGCCTCCACGATCCGGTCCATCGGCACGATGACGCCGGGCTCGGTGGCCAGCATCGCCAGCAGCCGCCTGCCTTTGCGGTCGCCGATCTCCGCGCGCGTCAACTCCCGCCCCGCCCTGCTGGCCGAGAAACCCCCTACGAGGCGAAGATGCAGGTCGCGCGCGTCGACATGCGTCACACCGACCGTCGTACGCCGGTCGTCGTGGGCGGGTCAAGGACCGTTGGTCCCAGCACCGGCCCCACCGTTGCAGAAGTAGCGCAACCAGACCGCAACACCGACGTGTCATGTTCGCCGGGACCGCGCGGCCCAAGGGGCCGCGGCCAGCGCTGCCTGGGGGAAGCGACATGAGCACGACCATCGACATCGCCAAGATCGCGCACAAGCAGCTGACCGGGTTCAACGGCCACCTCACCGGCCCGCACGACGCCGGCTACGACGAAGCGCGCAGGGTGTACAACAGCATGATCGACAAGCGGCCGGTTCTGATCGCCCGCTGTACGACGCCCGACGACGTCGCGCAGGTGGTCCGGTTCGCCCGAGACAACGAGCTGCCGCTGGCGGTGCGCGGCGGCGGCCACAACGGCGCCGGGCTGGGCACCGTCGACGACGGCGTCGTCATCGACCTGGCGCCGCTGCGCGACATCACCGTCGACCCGCAGGCCCGCACGGTACGCGTGGGCGGCGGCTGCACGTGGGGGGACGTCGACCGGACCACGAACGCTCACGGGCTGGCCACGCCGAGCGGGATCATCTCGACCACCGGTGTCGGCGGGCTCACGCTGGGTGGCGGACTCGGACACCTGACCCGCAAGTTCGGGCTGAGCATCGACAATCTGCTCGAGGCCGAGATGGTCCTGGCCAGCGGTGAACAGGTCCGCGCCAACGCCGAGGAGCACCCTGACCTGTTCTGGGCGATTCGCGGCGGCGGCGGGAACTTCGGTGTCGTCACGTCGTTCCTGTTCCGCGTGCACGAGGTCGACACGGTCGTCGCCGGGCCGACGTTCTGGCCGGTCGAGTCCACGCCGGAGGTGCTCTCGGCCTACCGCGAGTTCCTCCCCGGCGCGCCGCGTGAGCTGAACGGGTTCTTCGCGGTGGCCAAGGTGCCTCCGGCCCCTCCGTTCCCGGAGTCGCTGCACCTCCGGCCGGTCTGCGGCGTCGTCTGGTGCTACGTCGGCGGCGGAGCCGAGGCGCAAGCCGCCATGGCCCCGTTGCTCGACTCCCTACCCGAACCACTCCTGCACGGCCCCGCGGCCATGCCGCATCCGGCGATCCAGAGCGCCTTCGACGCGTTGTACCCGGCCGGCGAGCAGTGGTACTGGCGGGCGGACTTCGTCAAGGAGATCCCCGACGCCGCTGTCGACCTGCACGCCAGGTTCGGCGCGCAACTGCCGACCTGGAAGTCGACCATGCACATGTATCCCATCGACGGCGCCGTCCACGACATCGCGCCGACCGCAACCGCGTGGAGCTACCGCGACGCCACCTGGGGCTCGGTCTTCGCCGGTGTGGATCCGGACCCGGCCAACGCGGACGCCATCCGCGAGTGGTCCGTCGACTACCACGAGGCGTTGCATCCGTACTCGGCCGGCGGAGCGTACGTGAACATGATGATGGACGAGGGCAACGAACGGGTCCGGGCCAGCTACCGCGACAACTACCCGCGCCTGGCCGCGATCAAGGCGGTCTACGACCCGGGCAACCTGTTCCGCGTCAACCAGAACATCGCCCCGGCGGGATGAGGCTGCACCGGCCACCAACCCCCAGTGATCACGGCCGCAAACGCCTCATGATCGTCCTTCTGGGCTGATCCTGCGACGGATTCTGCCTCATGATCGCGCCTCATACGTGATCATGAGGCAGAGTCGGCCAAGGGCTGGCCAGGTCTGCTATATGCGGCGATCATGAGCCGTTTGCGGCGCTCGGGAGCCGCAAACGCCTCATGATCTCCGGGCAAGGCTCTCGCGTGGAGTACGCGCATAGCCCGGGTTGACACAGTTGCTCGTCACCCCGTACACGGCGCACTCCAGAGCCAGGACTTTCGAGAGACCTTCCAGGGCATGCTTGGCCGGCCACGTACGCCGCCTTGTACGCGCTCGCACGACGCTCGATGGTCCTGCGCAACACAGTCTCGCGCGGCCGGATGTGTGGTCAGCACACGTGTACCGGCGGCGTTGCTCAGCCGAGGATGAGCACGTCAGCCATCACGGCCACGAACACCACGGTCAGATACGTGATGGAACCGTGGAACAGGCGCATGGCGGTCAGCCCCGCACCGTCGGGTTGCCGCCGTGCGCGTCCGTACAGGCGGTGCGCCTCGAGCAGGAACCAGGCTCCGGTGGCGACAGCGGCCAGCCCGAAGATCCACCCCAGGTCGGCGACGGGCCACAACGCGAGGGTCGTGACGACCATGGCCCACGAGTACGCCATGATCTGCAACGCCACGGTCGTGGCCGGCGCCACCACCGGCAGCATCGGCACCCCGGCGCGGGCGTAGTCGTCGCGGTATCGCATCGCCAGCGGCCAATAGTGCGGCGGCGTCCAGAAGAAGACGACAAGGAACAGCAGCACCGGCGGCCACGCGAGCGAGCCGGTCACCGCCGCCCAGCCGATCAACGTCGGCACACAGCCGGCCACGCCGCCCCACACGATGTTCTGGGCGGTCCGCCGCTTGAGCAGCATCGTGTAGATCAGGACGTAGAACAGGTTGGCTGCGATGGTCAACGCCGCCGCCAGCGCATTGACCCAGATGAGCATGATGGCCGTGGCTCCGGCCAGAAGCAGCGAGGCGAAGGCGAACGCGCGGTGGGGCGACACCGTCGCTCGCGCCAGCGGCCGTCGGCGGGTGCGATGCATCACCGCGTCGATGTCTCGCTCGAGCACCTGGTTGAAGGCGTGGGCGCTCCCCCCGGCCAGCGTGCCGGCCAGTAGCGTCGCCAGCACGAGCCCCAGCGGTGGGATGCCTCGTTGCGCCAGGACCATGGCCGGCAAGGTCGTGATGAGCAGGAGTTCGACCACTCGCAGCTTCATCAACGACAGGTAGGCGGCCACGACCTCGCGCATGCGCGCCCATCCGGAGACGGAGCTGCGCACCCCGGCGTCAGGGCGGACGCGACTCGGCTCGAGGGACGTCACCAATCATCCTCATGTGATCGAAGAGACAAGCTGGACGGAATCTTCCGTCGCGTTCTGCCTGTTGAGTCTAACCGTGGGCCCTTACGGCCGAGTGTCCGGGCGCGTCGACGCCGCCGCCGATACGCTCGTCCGTGCCACGTGCCGTCACGCGTACGGCGGCTGAGCACCATTGTCCGGATCCGCACGCCGAGAGGAATGTCACGCCGGTGAATACGACACCTCCCACCCCGACCTCCGCGAGTCCGTCCGCCTCCCCGGGCAGTTTCGAGTGGTCCGAGCTCGACGATCGCGCGGTGGACCTGGGCCGGCTGCTGGCCATGGACGCCGTCGAGAAGGTCGGCAACGGCCACCCGGGCACGGCGATGAGCCTGTCTCCGGTGGCGTACACGCTCTACCAGCGCATCCTTCGTCACGACCCGACCGACCCGCAGTGGCTCGGGCGCGACCGATTCGTCCTGTCCGCCGGGCACAGCAGCCTGACGCAGTACATCCAGCTGTACCTGGCGGGCTACCCGTTGTCGCTGGACGACCTGAAGGCGCTGCGTACCTGGGGCTCCAAGACGCCCGGGCACCCCGAATACGGACACACCGAGGGCGTCGAGGTCACCACCGGCCCGTTGGGATCGGGGCTGGCCTCGGCCGTGGGCTTGGCCTTCGCCGCTCGACGCGAACGCGGGCTGCTCGACCCCGATGCGCCGGCCGGCGAAAGTGTCTTCGATCACCACATCTACGTGATCGCCTCTGACGGCGACCTGGAAGAGGGCGTCTCCGGCGAGGCGAGCTCGCTGGCGGGCACCCAGGAGCTCGGCAACCTGGTCGTCATCTGGGACGACAACCGCATCTCCATCGAAGACGACACCAGCATCGCCTTCACCGAGGACACCGTCGCCCGGTACCGGGCCTACGGCTGGCACACGGTGGAGGTCGATTTCACCGCCGGCGGGGACTACCGGGAGGACCCGCGGGCGGTCTTCGAGGCGCTGGCCGAAGCCAAGTCCGTCACCGACCGCCCGACGTTCATCCGGGTCCGCACCATCATCGGGTGGCCGGCACCCAACAAGCAGAACACCGGCGGCATCCACGGCTCCGCCCTCGGGGCTGAGGAGGTCGCGGCGACCAAGCGCCTCCTCGGCGCCGACCCGGACCGCACCTTCGACGTCGACCCCGAGGTCCTCGCCCACACCCAGCAGGCCGTGGAGCGCGGGCGCAAGTTGCGCGCGGAGTGGGACGAACGGTTCACGGCCTGGCGTGCGGCCAACCCCGAGCGCGCCGCCCTGCTCGACCGGCTGCGGGCCCGGGAACTGCCCGAGGGCTGGACCGAGAGCCTGCCGGAGTTCGAGCCCTCGGAGAAGGGCATCGCGACCAGAGCCGCTTCGGGCAAGGTCATCAACGCCATCGCGCCGGTGCTGCCTGAACTGTGGGGCGGCTCGGCGGATCTGGCCGGCTCGAACAACACCACCATCGAGGGCGAGCCCAGCTTCCTGCCGGTCAAGCGGTCCAGCGCCAAGTTCCCGGGGCACCCGTACGGGCGTACCTTGCACTTCGGCGTACGTGAGTTCGCCGCCGGCCTGATCGCCAACGGCATCGCGTTGCACGGCCTGACGCGGCCGTATGCCGCCACGTTCTTGGTGTTCAGCGACTACCAGCGCGCCGCGGTCCGGTTGGCGGCGTTGCAGGGCATCCCGGTGACGTTCGTGTGGACGCACGACTCCATCGGCCTGGGCGAGGACGGGCCCACACACCAGCCGGTCGAGCACCTCACGTCGCTGCGGGCCATTCCGGGCTTCGACCTCGTCCGGCCGGCCGACGCCAACGAGACGGCCGTGGCGTGGCGGACCATCCTGGAGCACAGCGACCGTCCGGCGGGCATCGCCCTGACCCGCCAGAACGTCCCGGTGTTCGACCGCACGAAGTTCGCCTCGGCCGAGGGCACCGCGCGAGGTGCCTACGTGTTCGCCGAGGCCGATGGGGGTACTCCCCAGGTGATCCTGATGGCCAGCGGTTCGGAGGTGCAACTGGCCGTCGAGGCTCGCGAGCGGCTACAGGCCGACGGCATCGCGACCCGGGTGGTGTCGTTCCCGTCCCACGAGTGGTTCGAGGCGCAGGACGACGCCTACCGCGAGTCGGTGCTGCCGTCCTCGGTTCGCGCCCGGGTGTCGGTCGAGGCTGGTGTGGCGATGAGCTGGCACCGCTACCTCGGTGACGCCGGGCGTGCGGTGAGCCTGGAGCACTTCGGTGCGTCGGCGGACTACTCGACCCTGTACGAAGAGTTCGGCATCACGGCCGACGCCGTGGTGGCCGCGGCTCGTGATTCTCTCTCTCGCGCCTAACCACGACAGGAGCGCTCTCATGTCCGATCCTCTCGGTCGCCTCTCGGACGAAGGTGTCGCCATCTGGCTCGACGACCTGTCCCGCGACCGCATCACCACCGGAAACCTGCAGTCGCTCATCGACGACCGGCACGTCGTGGGCATCACGTCCAACCCGACGATCTTCCACAACGCGATCTCGAAGAGCAGCCTGTACGACGACGACATCCGCCGCCACGCGGCCGAGGGATCCGACGCCGACGCCGCCGTGCGTGACCTGACCACGGCCGACGTGCGGGCCGCTGCCGACGTTCTGGCGCCGGTCGCACGTCGTACGGGCGGGCGTGACGGCCGGGTGTCGATCGAGGTCGACCCACGCTTGGCCCACGACACCGAGGGCACCATCGCGCAGGCGGCCGACCTGTGGACCGAGATCTCCCGACCCAACATCTACATCAAGATCCCGGCGACCAAGGCGGGCCTGCCGGCCATCACGGCCACCATTGCCGCCGGCATCAGCGTCAACGTCACCTTGATCTTCTCCATCCAGCGCTACGGCGAGGTGATGAACGCCTACCAGGCCGGGCTGGAACAGCGCCTGGAGTCAGGTGACTCGCTCGACGGCATCTCCTCGGTCGCCTCGTTCTTCGTCAGCCGGGTCGACGCCGAGGTCGACAAGCGCCTGGAGACCATCGGCACCGACGACGCGCTGGCGTTGCGCGGCAAGGCGGCCATCGCCAATGCCCGGCTGGCCTACGCGGCCTACGAAGACGTCATCGCCGACCCGCGGTGGCAGCGCCTGGAGGCGGCCGGGGCGACGAAGCAGCGCCCGCTGTGGGCGTCCACGTCGACGAAGAACCCGGACTATCCCGACACCATGTACGTCACCGAACTGGTGGCGCCGGACACCGTCAACACCATGCCGGAGTCCACGCTGGAGGCCGTGGCCGATCACGGTGAGATCACCGGCGACACCGTGCGCCCCAACTACGACGACGCCCGACAGACGATGGCCAGGCTGGCCGAGGTGGGCATCGACCTCGACGACGTCATCGCCGTGCTCGAGCGTGAAGGTGTCGAGAAGTTCGAGTCGAGTTGGAACGAGCTGCTGGAGTCGACCGCGGGGAAGCTGGAGGCGGCGAAGTGACGACGAGGAACGTAGCGCCGACCAGTGGGATGGAGGCGGCGAAGTGACGAGTGAGCCACTAGCTGTCACCGTCCATTCCGGCGGCTGGCCGGAAGCGGTCGAGAAGCTCGTGTCCGAGCAGGTGGCTTCGCGCATCGCGGCGAAGGACGCGACGCTGTGGGGCCCGGACGCCGAGGCCGAGGCGTCCATCCGGTTGGGCTGGACCGATCTGCATGAGACCTCCCGGCCGCTGCTGGCCGAGATCGAAGCGCTGTCGGCTGAGCTCCGCGCCGAGGGCCTCGATCGGATCGTGCTGGCCGGCATGGGCGGCTCGTCGCTGGCGCCGGAAGTCATCACGCGCACCGCCGGTGTCGAGCTGACGGTGCTCGACACCACCGACCCGGGAGCGGTTCAGCGTGCGCTGCACGACCGGCTGGAACGCACGGTGCTGGTGGTGTCGAGCAAATCCGGTTCGACGGTGGAGACCGACAGTCAGCGCCGCGTGTTCGAGGCTGCGTTCACCGCGGCCGGCATCGATGCGGCCAGCCGGATCGTCGCCGTGACCGACCCGGGATCCGGTTTGGCCGACAGAGCCGCGGAGGCCGGGTATCGGCGACTGTTCCTCGCTGATCCGAATGTCGGTGGGCGCTACTCGGCGCTCACCGCTTTCGGCTTGGTTCCCAGCGGACTGGCCGGCGCTGACGTCGCGGCGCTGTTGGACGGTGCCGCGTCGGTCGCGGCACAGCTCGCCGCCGATGCACCGGACAACCCCGCGCTGATCCTCGGTGCGGCGCTGGGTGCCTCCGGGCGCGACAAGGTGGCCATCGCCGACGCCGGGTCTGGGATCAGCGGATTCGGCGATTGGGCCGAGCAGCTGCTCGCGGAGTCGACCGGTAAGAACGGCACCGGTGTGTTGCCCATCGCGGTTTCCGGTGTCGACGCCCCGGAGGTGCGCCAGCCTGCCTCGGACGTTTTGGTGGCGCTGCTCGGTCAGCCCGATGCGGCGGTCACCTCTGGTGCGGCGCCGACGATCAGCGTGCAGGGCTCGCTGGGCGCGCAGTTCCTGCTGTGGGAGTTCGCCACCGCCGTCGCCGGGCGATTGTTGGGGATCAATCCGTTCGATCAGCCGGATGTCGAAAGCGCCAAGGCCGCGGCCCGTGGCTTGCTCGACGCACCGCCACAGCCGTCACCGCCGGCGTTCGCCGAGGGCGGCATCGAGGTGCGCGGCCCCGAAGACCTTCTCCAAGGCGTCACGACCGTCGCCGGCGCCGTCGGAGCGCTGCTCTCGCGCTTGGAGGACGACAGCTACCTGGCCGTCATGGCTTACCTCGATCGCGAAGGCGCCGACGCGTCGCTGGCCGACGTCCGCGAACCGCTGGCCGTCCGCACCGGCCGGCCCACCACGTTCGGGTGGGGTCCGCGGTTTCTGCACTCCACTGGCCAGTACCACAAGGGCGGCCCGCCGCAGGGCGTGTTCCTCCAGGTGACCGGTGCGCCGGCGAACGACGTGGCCATCCCGGACCGGCCGTTCACCTTCGGTGAGCTGATCAGCGCCCAAGCCGCCGGCGACGCCCGGGTGCTCACCGAGCTCGGCCGCCCGGTGCTACGGCTGCACCTCACCGACCGGCAGGCCGGCATCGACACGCTGAAAGCGATCCTCCGATGAACGCCGGCATGGCCCGCAATCCGCTTCGCGACAAGCGCGACAAGCGGATGCCCCGCATCGCCGGCCCGTCCGGGCTGGTGATCTTCGGCGTGACCGGCGATCTGGCCCGCAAGAAGTTGATGCCGGCGGTCTACGACCTGGCCAACCGGGGCCTGCTGCCACCGGGTTTCTCGCTGGTGGGCTTCGCTCGCCGCGACTGGGCTCAGCAGGATTTTCACAAGCAGGTTCGCGACGCCGTCCGCGCCCACGCACGCACGCCGTTCAAGGAGTCGACGTGGAAGCAGCTCGCCGACGGCTTCCGGTTCGTTCCCGGTGACTTCTCCGACGACGACGCATTCGACCAGCTCGCCGAGACAGTACGCGAGCTCGACGAGAAGCAGGGAACGGGCGGCAACCATGCCTTCTACCTGTCCATCCCGCCGGGCTTCTTCGACACCGTCTGCAAGCAGCTCGCCCGCTCGGGCTTGGCCGAGCCGGAGAACGAAGACCAGTGGCGCCGCGTCGTCATCGAGAAGCCCTTCGGGCACGACTTGGCCAGCGCACGCGAGCTGAACCGAACCGTCGAGGCGATCTTTCCGGCGGACAGCATCTTCCGGATCGATCACTACCTCGGCAAGGAGACCGTCCAGAACATCCTGGCGATGCGGTTCGCGAACCAGCTGTTCGAGCCGATCTGGCACGCCCACTACGTCGACCATGTCCAGATCACCATGGCTGAGGACATCGGGATCGGTGGGCGGGCCGGCTACTACGACGGCATCGGCGCCGCCCGCGACGTGATGCAGAATCATCTGCTGCAGTTGCTGGCGTTGGTCGCCATGGAGGAACCGGTCTCGTTCGAAGCCGCCGACCTGCGTGCGGAGAAAGAGAAGGTGCTCTCCGCAGTCCGGCTGCCGCACGATCTCGACCGCTACACCGCTCGCGGCCAGTACACCGCGGGTTGGGCCGGGGGCGTCCAGGTGGCCGGGTTCCTCGAGGAGGACGGGATCGCGCCGGACTCCACGACCGAGACGTACGCCGCGGTGCGTCTGGACATCGACACCCGCCGCTGGGCCGGGGTCCCGTTCTACCTGCGGACCGGCAAGCGCCTGGGCCGCCGGGTCACCGAGGTCGCCATCGTGTTCAAGCGCGCGCCACATCTACCCTTCGAGTCCACGGCCACCGACGAGCTCGGCGAGAACGCCCTGGTGATCCGGGTGCAGCCGGATGAAGGCGTGACCCTGCGCTTCGGCTCCAAGGTGCCGGGGACCTCCATGGAGGTCCGCGACGTCACGATGGACTTCGGCTACGGCTACGCGTTCACCGAGGAGAGCCCGGAGGCTTACGAGCGGCTCATTCTCGATGTGCTGCTCGGCGACCCGCCGCTGTTCCCGCAGCACGAGGAGGTCGAGCTGTCGTGGAAGATCCTCGACCCGATCGAGGAGCACTGGGCGAGCAACGGCAAGCCCGATCAGTACACGTCCGGCAGTTGGGGTCCGCCGTCGGCGGATGCGATGCTCGCCCGTGACGGTCGGCATTGGAGGCGTCCATGATCATCGACATTCCGTCGACGTCGGCCTCGGACGTCGCCAGGCGCATGGTGGAGCTGCGCGAGTTGCACGGCGCCGTCGCGCTGGGGCGCGTGCTCACCTTGATCGTCGTGGTGGAGGAAGCTGACGCCGAGGACGCCATCGCCTCGGCCAACCACGCCAGTCACGAACATCCCAGCCGCATCATCGTCTTGATCAGGGGGACTTCGCGCGGTTCGGCCAGACTCGACGCCCAGATCCGCGTCGGCGGGGACGCCGGTGCGAGTGAAGTGGTCGTGCTGCGTGCGTTCGGCCCGCTCACTCAGCACCTCCAATCTGTGGTCATCCCGCTGTTGCTGCCCGACAACCCGGTGGTGGCGTGGTGGCCGGCCGAGGCGCCGGCCGTGCCCGCGGACGATCCCATCGGGCGATTGGCGCAGCGACGTATCACCGACGTCGCAGGGTGCAAGCGGCCGATCGCAGCGCTACGCGACCGGGTCGCCGGATACCGGCCCGGCGACACCGACCTCACGTGGACGCGGCTGACGCTGTGGCGCGCGTTGCTGGCGGCCGCCCTCGACCAGCCGCCGTACGAAACGGTCCTGTCCGCCCGGGTGGTCGGCGGCCCGGACAACGCCAGCGCGGACCTGCTGGCCGGTTGGCTCGCCCTGTGCCTCGACGTCCCGGTGACCCGGACCAAGGCGTCCGGCGTCGACGGGTTACGCAGCGTCCGCCTCGACCGTGAGTCGGGCCCGATCTCGATCGAGCGCGACGATGACGAGCTGGCCGTCCTGCGCGCTCCAGGACGAGCCGACCGGCGGGTCGCCCTGCCGCGGCGCACACCCGCTGACTGCCTGGCCGAGGAGCTGCGTCGCCTCGATCCCGACGAGATCTACGGTGAGGTGCTGGCCGAAGGACTCCGCCGCCAAGCAGAGACGGGCAAGGTCACCCGGGCGAAGGCGAAGGTGGGGCGATGAGCACCGCACCGACCGTCGTCGTCCACCACGACGCCGACCTCCTCGCCGAGGCAGTCGCGGCGCGCCTGATCACCCGCCTGGTCGATGCCCAAGCCACCCGCGGGCATGCCTCGGTGGTGCTCACCGGTGGCCGGGTGGGCATCGCGACGTTGCGCGCCGTCGCCGCGTCGCCGGCGTGTCCAGCGGTCGACTGGTCGGCCCTGGACGTCTGGTGGGGCGACGAACGCTTTCTCGAGCCGGGCGATCCGGAACGCAACGAAACCCAGGCCCGCGCGGCCCTGCTCGATCACGTCGACGTGGACGAGTCGCGCGTGCACCCGATGCCCGCAGCCGGTACTGACAGCCCGGAGGCGGGCGCGGAGCGCTATGCCGCCCAGGTGACCGAGTACCTGCGAGCCATTGAGCACACCGGGGCTCCGGCCTTCGACGTGTTGCTGCTCGGTGTCGGCCCGGACGGTCACGTGGCGTCGTTGTTCCCGGAGCAGCCGGCGCTGTATGACGATCGTCCCGTGGTCGCGGTCCACGGGGCGCCCAAGCCGCCGCCCACCCGGATCAGCCTGACGCTGCCGACCATTGCCTTGGCCGACGAAGTGTGGCTCGTCGTCGCCGGCGAGGACAAGGCGCCGGCGGTGCGGATGGCCCTGGGCGGCGCGGGCGAGGTACAGATCCCGGCGGCCGGCGCACGAGGACGGCGCGCCACTCGGTGGCTACTCGACCGCGCCGCAGCCGCCGAGATCCCCGCCGACCTCCCTCGCCCCGCTTCGCCCTGACACCACTCAAATGATCATGTTCACTAGGAAAACGCCTGCCGCACCACCCATGCACGCCTCTTGATGCAGCACAACGCCTCGTGGTGTAGGCACCGTTTCATGATCCACTCTTGACAGCGTCGCAGACAGCGTCGACCATTATCGGTCAAGTCCGAAAGATTGCCGCCAACTTCACCAACCGGACAGGCTGGACGGCGCTGATCCCGCTCGAAGCCAGTGAGGCGGTCGGCGATCAGCCGGTCGCGGCCGAGCTCCATGGCAGCCGGCGTCGATCATGGCGAAGGAGCGTGTGCGCACGATGGGTCCTCAACTCCCCTCACGTCGGTCAATCCTCAAAGCTGGCGCTGCGACAGGCGGCGTCATCGGGGCCGCTGGTCTCGGCATCAGCAGCGCGGCGGCCGATGAAGACACCGGTGCCGCGCCTCCGAGGCCGGTCGGCAGTCCCGGATCGATGATCGGTGTGCCGTTCGATGCCTACGGCGACCAGGTGCGCGTCGGGATCGTCGGGGTCGGCAATCGCGGCACGCGCCTACTGGAAGCGATGCTGCAGTTCCCGGAGGTGCGCGTCACGGCGGTTTGCGACATCAATCCGCCGAGGGTGCACCATGCTGCCGAGATGGTGCAGGCTACCGGGCAGCCGGAACCCGCTCGCTACAGCGGCCGGGGCGGTCACTGGCAGACGCCGCAGGAGAACTACGAACTTGCTGTCCACCACTCGAAGCTGGTGCGAGCCGGTACCCGGCCGGACCCGGACGCCGACGACGACTACCGCGCCCTGTGCGCTCGGGACGACGTCGACATCGTCGTCAACGCCTCGTCATGGGAATGGCACCACCCGGTCTGCATGACCGCCATGCTGAACGGCAAGCATGCAGCCACCGAGGTTCCCCTGGCCATGGAGCTGGAGCACCTGTGGGACCTCGTCAACACGTCGGAGGCGATGCGGCGGCATTGCATCATGCTGGAGCAGGTCGTCTATGGACGAACCGAGCTGCGGCTGCTGCGCATGGCGCACGACGGTCTGTTCGGCGATCTCCTGGTCGGTGCGGGCGGCTATCACAACGAGGGTCGCGCCGCGGCCTTCAACTCGACCGGAGGTACCCGGTATCCCGAAGGCTGGCGGCGGCGCTGGTGGTACCGCCGTGACGGCGATTTCTACAGCATGCACGGCGTCGGCCCGGTGGCCGTCTACATGGACATCAACCGGGGCGACCGCTTCGAAAGCATCGTGTCGATGAGCAGTCCGGCCATTGGCCTGACCGCGTTCCGGGAGCAACACGTGCCCCCGGAGGACGCAGGGTGGAATGACCCTCCCTACATCAAGGGCGACCGCACACTGTCGCAGGTCATGACAGCGAAAGGTCGCGTCATCCAGGTGTCGCACGACGAAACGGTGCCCCAGCCCTACACGAGGGTCAACTGGCTGGCGGGCACGCAGGCCACGTTCAACGACGACCCGCCTCGCATCTTCGTCGACGGCACGTCGGACAACGGTTGGGACGACCTCGACGACTACGGACACTACGATCACTGGCTCTGGGAGATCGACGCACCCCTCGAAGAGCACATGTTCCGCCGTCTGTTCCAGACGATGCGCCTCGGGCTCGTGCCCGACATCGACGTGTACGACTCCGCCACGTGGTCGGTGCAGATCCCCCTGAGCACAGAGTCGATCAGGCGGGGCAACCGGCCCGTCCGGGTCCCCGATTTCACCCGCGGTCAGTGGGAGGAGTACCGGGACGGCTTGGACCGGCCCAATCCGGAAGGCTGAGATCCGCACCGATCAACAGCAGCGCATCGACGACGACCAGCCGAGCACGTGATGGGCGGTAGGCATGACGGAAGAATCAGTGGCAGGCCGAGAGACCGGTCGGATCTTGCCGAAGCTCAAGGTGATCGGTCCGGCGTTGTTGTTGGCGGCGGTCGTCATCGGTCCTGGCAGCATAGCGCTGGCGACCATCGCCGGCAGCACCTACGGGTACCAGTTGCTCTGGGTTCCGGTGGCCGCCATCGGCTTCATGATCGTGTACACCTGGATGGCGGCACGGATCGGGCTGGTGACGGGCCGGACGCTGTTCGGCGCGACTCGGCAGAAGTTCGGGCCGACCATGGCGCGCCTCGGTGGCATCGCTGGATTCTTGACGATCCTCGCCTTCCAAGCCGGCAACAACGCCGGCATCGGGTTCGCGACCGAGGCGTTGTTGGGTCTGGATGTCCGGCTGTGGGCCGGCGTCTTCACCGCCTTGGCGATCGGGTTCATCTGGCTGTCCGAGCTCTATGCCAAGATCGAATGGCTGATCCGCGTCGTCGTCGGCATCATGCTCCTGGCATTCGTCGGGACACTCGTCATCGTCGGATTCGATCCAGGGGAGGCAGCCCGAGGCCTGGTCCCGACGTTCCCAGACGTCGACGGCGTCTTCCTCAGCCTCGGGATCGCCGCGACGACGTTCTCGATCGCCGCCGCGGTCTACATCTCGCACCTCATGCGGGAGAAGGAATGGGGGCCGGAGCGACTGCGCAGCCAAGCGTTGGACACGTTCGTCGGGTTGGCTGTTCTCGGCCTGATCAGTGTCGTGATCATGTTGACCAGCGCGAGCGTCACCTACGGGCAGACCGGCCCTGTCTTCTCCGCGGAAGCCATGGCCAGCCAGCTCGAACCCATCGCCGGA
This sequence comes from Actinomycetes bacterium, assembly GCA_021793295.1. Taxonomy (GTDB): domain Bacteria; phylum Actinomycetota; class Actinomycetes; order Jiangellales; family Jiangellaceae; genus Haloactinopolyspora. The sequence goes on along the minus strand of JAJYTA010000005.1, from coordinate 10,722 downwards.
GCAGGCGCCTTCTATCTGTTCACCTTGGGGTTCTTCTTCGCCAGCCTGTCGTCCCTCGTCGTCAATGCGCTCATCGGCGCGACGCTGCTGGTCGACGGATTCGGCGGTGATCCGTCAATGGGCGGGCGCCAGGTGCGGCTGTGGTCGACGACAGCCATGCTGTTCGGTTTCGCGGTCGTCCTGGTCGCGGGCGAGAGCCCCATCGAGCTGCTGCGCGCTGCTCAGGCGCTGGCTGTGCTGGCGTTCCCGCTGCTGGCCTTCCTGGTTCTCTCGATCGCGCGCGACAAAGACATCATGGGAAGGTATGCCAACAGGCCGTGGGTCACCGTCGTTGGAGTCGTCGGGTACCTGGTGGTGCTGGGAATCGTCGTGAACTACGCGCGCGAGGTGATCGAGTTCCTGTGACCTCAGTGCGCAGCAGCGTCACCAGCGAATGATGAGGCGCCCACGGCCACCGCGCGCCGTAGACGGCTCATGATCACCTCATGCACGCGGATCAACTCGAGCCACGGCGCAGGTGGCGTGCTACAGGCTGCGACGCTTACGCAGCGCTTGCAGTGCCTCCTCGAGGATCGCCGCGCCATCCTCGTCACTGCGGCGTTCTTTCACGTAAGCCAGGTGCGTCTTGTACGGCTCGATCCGCGGCGCCGCGGGCGGATGGTCGCGGTCCTGGCTCGCCGGGAGTCCGCAGCGCACGCAGTCCCACGACTCGGGGATGACGGCTTCGGCCGCGAAGCTTGGTGAGCTCTCGTGACCATGTTCGCAGTAGTAGGTCACCTGGCGGCGCGGCGCGGCGTCACCACGCTCCGCTTCGCCCATGGGACCAGCACCGACTCGGCTTCCACGAATTGCGTTGCCACCGACCACGGCGAGTCCTTCCTGTCGACCTATCCCGCGTGCATCAGGCCGAGAGCGATGATCGCCGCAGCCCAGATCAGCCCGAGCGCGACAGTCAACCGGTCAAGGTTGCGCTCAGCTACCGACGAACCACCGACCGAGGACGACACGCCGCCACCGAACATGTCCGAGATGCCGCCGCCTTTGCCCTTGTGCATCAGCACCAACAGGATCAGCAACAGGCTGGTGATGACGAGCAGGATCGAGAATGCCAGTTCCACGGTGGTCAGCCTTGTCCTTCCTCAACGGCGACGGCAGGGGGCGCCGTGCACGCGGGCCATAGCTTACGCGCTCGAACCCGCTCCATGACAATGGTACCCCGCTCACGAGGGCCGGTGATCATGTCCGCTGGGCCGGATCGGCGCCCTCGAACCGCCCAGCGGACATGATCATTCACTCGGCCTCAGGGCGTGCGGTAGTACTGCGCGATGAGCGCGAACTCTTGCGGGTCGAGGCTGGCACCCCCGACCAATGCGCCGTCGACGTCGTCGCCGGCCATGATCGGCTTGATGTTCGACGACTTCACCGACCCGCCGTACAGGATGCGCACGCTGTCGGCCACCTGGGCGGAGTACGACTCCCCCAACCGGGCCCGGATCGCCGCGGCCATCTCTTGGGCATCCTCCGGCGTGGCGACTTCGCCGGTGCCGATCGCCCAGACCGGCTCGTAGGCGACGACGATCTTGGCCACCTGGTCGGCGGACAGCTTCTCCAGCGCTCCGTCGAGCTGGGCCAATGTGTGCTCGACGTGTCGGCCTTCCTGGCGGACCTCGAGACCTTCGCCGACGCACAGGATCGGGGTCAGCTCGTGGCGCAGAGCAGCCGCCGCCTTCGCGCCGACCAGTTCGTCGCTCTCGCCGTGATACTGGCGGCGCTCGGAATGACCCACCACCGCGTACGTGCACCCGAGCTTCGCCAGGAACGCCGCGGAGATCTCGCCGGTATACGCGCCGGAGTCGTGCACCGAGACGTCCTGGGCGCCGTAGGCGATGCGCAGCTTGTCGCCGTCGACCAGGGTCTGCACCGAGCGGATGTCGGTGAACGGCGGGAGGACCGCCACATCGACACGCTCGAAGTCCTCGTCGGTCAACGAGAAGGCGAGCTTCTGCACCACCGCGATGGCTTCGAGATGGTTGAGGTTCATCTTCCAGTTGCCGGCCATCAACGGCCGGCGGGTGCTCTTCGACACAGCTGTCCTTCTTCGTCGTGACGCCCGGGCTGCGGGCCCGCACGTCGCTTGTGGTTCAGCTCGGCGTGTCCTGCAGCGCCGTCAGCCCCGGCAGGGTCTTGCCCTCGAGAAGCTCGAGCGATGCTCCCCCGCCGGTGGAGATGTGGGTGAACGCCGACTCGTCGAGTCCGAGCTGGCGCACCGCCGCGGCGGAGTCGCCTCCGCCCACCACGCTGGTGCCGTCCACCTGGGCGACCGCTTCGGCTACGCGCCGGGTGCCGTCGGCGAACGGGGCGAGCTCGAACACGCCCATCGGCCCGTTCCACACCACCGTCTTCGCATCGGCCAGCTTGGCCCGGAACTGCTCGACCGTGGCCGGGCCGATGTCGAGACCCTTCTGGTCGTCCGGGATCTCGGTCGCCGGCACCACGCTGGTGGGCGCATCCGCGGAGACGTCGGCGGCGACGACCACGTCGGCCGGGAGCACGACCTCGACGCCGGCCTCGGCCGCGCGGTCGAGGTAGGTGCGCACGGTGTCGATCTGGTCGGCCTCCAGCAGTGAACCACCCACGCCGTACCCTTGGGCGGCCAGGAACGTGAAGGCCATCCCGCCGCCGATGAGCAACCGGTCGACCGTGTCGATCAGGTTGTCGATGACGCCCAGCTTGTCCGAGACCTTCGAACCACCCAACACGACGACGTACGGACGCTCGGGATCGTCGAGCACCTTCGAGAAGGCCTCCATCTCGGCGAGCACCAAGCCACCGGCGGCATGCGGCAGCCGGTAGGCGATGTCGTAGACGCTGGCCTGCTTGCGGTGCACGACGCCGAATCCGTCGGAAACGAACGCATCAGCCAACTCCGCCAGCGCATCGGCGAACGCGGCCCGTTCGGCGTCGTCCTTGCTGGTCTCGCGCGCGTCGAAACGCAGGTTCTCCAGCAGGGCGACGTCGCCGTCGGCCAAGGCCGCCACGGTCTGGCGGGCGCTCTCGCCGACGGTGTCGGTCGCGAACGCGACGTTTCGACCGAGTAGTTCCGAGAGCCGCTCGGCCACTGGCGCCAGCGAGTACTGGGGATCCGGCTCGCCTTTCGGTCGGCCGAGGTGCGCCACGACGACCACCCGGGCCCCGGCGTCGGCCAGGTCCCGGATGGTCGGCACGGACGCGCGGACGCGTCCGTCGTCAGTGATGACGGCACCGTCTGCCTGCTGATCCAGTGGAACGTTGAGGTCCGAACGCACCAGAACCCGCTTGCCCCGCAGGTCACCCAGAGCGTCGATCCCTTTCATGGCCGGCAGTCCCCCGCCGCTCACAGCGAGGAGCCGACGAGGCGCACCAGGTCCGTGCAGCGGTTGGCGTAGCCCCACTCGTTGTCGTACCAGCCGACGATCTTCACCTGGTCACCGATGACCCTGGTCAGGCCGGCGTCGAAGATGCACGACGAGGGGTCGGTGACGATGTCGGACGACACGATCTCGTCCTCGGTGTAGCGCAGGTAGCCGCTCAGCGGGCCCGACTCGGCGGCGGCCTTGAACGCGGCGTTCACCTCGTCGACGGTGACCTCGCGGTTGAGGGTCACGGTCAGGTCGGTGGCCGAACCGGTCGGCGTGGGCACGCGCACGGCGAAACCGTCGAGCTTGCCCTTGAGCTCCGGCAGCACCAGGCCGATGGCCTTGGCCGCGCCGGTGCTGGTCGGCACGATGTTCGTCGCCGCCGCACGGGCGCGGCGCAGGTCCTTGTGCGGCCCGTCCTGCAGGTTCTGGTCGGCGGTGTAGGCGTGGATCGTGGTCATCAGGCCACGCTCGATGCCGAACGTGTCGTTGAGGACCTTAGCCATCGGCGCCAGGCAGTTCGTGGTGCACGAGGCGTTGGAGATGATCGAGTGCGCCGCGTGGTCGTAGGCGCTGTCGTTGACCCCCAGCACGAGGGTCACGTCCTCGTTCTTCGCGGGAGCCGAGATGACGACCTTCTGCGCGCCGGCGTCGATGTGCGCCTTGGCCTTGGTCGCGTCGGTGAAGATGCCGGTGGACTCGAGCACGACATCGGCGCCGAGGTCCTTCCACGGCAGCTGGGCCGGGTCGCGCTCGGCCAGCACCTTGAACGTCTGTCCCCCTGCCGAGATCGAGTCGTCGGTCGCGGTGACGTCGCCGAGCGTGCCGAGGATGGAGTCGTACTTGAACAGGTGGGCCAGCGTCTTGGTGTCGGTGAGGTCGTTCACGCCGACGATCTCGATGTCGTTGCCGCCCTGCGCGAACACGGCCCGGGCGAAGTTGCGTCCGATGCGGCCGAAGCCGTTGACGCCAACACGAACGGTCATGGGACTTGCTCCTTCAAAGAGATTCAGGGTGATGTGTAGTTCAGCGGCCGAGGCACGCTCCGACGCCGGGCCGCGGATCGGCTGGTCGTCCCACCCCGTCGTGGTGACCCAACGTCAAAGACTATGGCATCCACGCCGACGTCGAACATCGCGCCTGGCGCCTCGCCACGTGGTAGTCGGCCCGTACCCGCAACCGGCCGCCACATTCGCCGCAGCCGGGCCGCGAGCGGTCACTGCGCCAGCATGTCCGGTGTCAGGTTGGCGTCGGTGCCGGGCACGCCATCTTCGGCGGCCTTGCGGTCGGCCATCGCCAGCAATCGCCGGATCCGCCCGGCGACGGCGTCCTTCGTCATCGGGGGATCGGACAGCTGTCCCAGCTCCTCCAAGCTGGCCTGACGGTTCTCCAGCCGGAGCATCCCGGCGACACGCAGATGCTCGGGGATGTCGTCGCCCAAGATCTGCATCGCACGCTCGACTCTGGCCCCTGCGGCCACGGCCGCACGCGCCGAGCGCCGAAGGTTCGCGTCGTCGAAGTTGGCCAGCCGGTTGGCCGTGGCCCGCACTTCGCGGCGCATCCGACGTTCCTCCCAGGCGAGCACGCTGTCATGCGCGCCCAACCGCGTGAGCAGCGCGCTGATCGCGTCGCCGTCACGCACGACCACCCGGTCGGTGCCGCGCACGTCCCGGGCCTTGGCTTGGATCTCAAGCCGCCGGGCCGCGCCGACCAACGCCAGGGCGGCCTCGGGCCCAGGACAGGTGACTTCCAGCGCCGACGAGCGCCCAGGCTCGGTCAGCGACCCCCGGGCCAGGAACGCGCCTCGCCACGCCGCCTCGGCATCGTGGTCGGCGCCATTGACGACCTGTGGCGGCAGCCCGCGAACGGGGCGGCCGCTGCCGTCGACCAGTCCGGTCTGCCGGGCCAGCTGCTCCCCGTCGCGTACGACACGTACGACGTACCTGCTTCCCTTACGCAGCCCTCCGGCGGCGACGACGGCGAGGTCGCTGTCGTGGCCGAACACCTCCGCAATGTCACGTCGCAGCCTGCGGGCCGCTACCCCCGTATCAAGCTCGGCCTCGATGACGATCTTGCCGCTGACGATATGAAGGCCGCCGCCGAACCGGAGCAGCGACGAGACCTCGGCCTTACGGCAGCACGTCTTGGTGACCTCGAGGCGAGCCAACTCGTCCTTCACGGATGCGGTCATCGCCATACCGTGATCCTGCCACACCCGGACGCGGCACGTGCCGACGTGGCGATCGTGGCGACGATGCCCCGGGGTCGTTGAATCACACTGACCGGCCTGCCCGTCCGCGAGGCTCAAGCACGCAGACGAGCGCCCGGACGAGTGGACAGGCCTCCCGAGGTGCGCGGAGCACCGAGTGTCTCGGCGTAGACCGCGCCGAGCAGCTCAGGATCGTGCCGAGCGGTGCCGTCGCCCAGGGCTACGTCGGCGACGACGAGCTCGGCGCCCATCTCGCCGGCGATCCGCCGCAGCAACTTCTCGTCCGGACATGACGACCGCTCGGCGATGACGAGGTCGACGGTCAGCTCCGGCGCGTACGCGCCGAGTACCTCGAGGTGCATCTCCGGGGTGAACCCGGTGGTCTCGCCGCCTTCGTCGGCCAGGTTGAGCGTCACGGCGATCCGCGCCCGCGTAGCGGTCAACGCCGCCCGCAGCTCGGGCACGAGCAGGTGCGGGATCACACTGGTGAACCACGACCCCGGCCCGAGGACGATCCAGTCGGCGTCGGCGATGGCTTCCCGCGCTTCCGGGCAGGCCGGCGGGTCCTTGGGGACCAGGCACACGGCGACGACGTCGCCTTCGACCGTGGCGACGGCGTGCTGCCCGGACACCGTCCGGATCTCTCGGCGCCCGTCGGGCAGCCGCTCGGTGGTGCCGACGATCGCCTCGATGTCCATCGGCACCAGCGACATCGGCAACACCCGCCCTTGCGCCCCGAGCAGCCGAGCCACCCAGTCCAACCCCTCGACGTGCCCGCCGAGCAGTTCCCACAACGCGACGATCAGCAGGTTCCCGGCGGCGTGGTTGTGCAACTCACCACCGCTGGCGAAACGGTGCTGCAAGACCCGCGCCCAGGTGCGTCCCCAGTCGTCGTCACCGCACAAGGCGGCCAAGGCCATCCGCAGATCGCCCGGCGGCAGCACCCCCAGCTCGCCGCGCAGCCGGCCGCTCGAGCCGCCGTCGTCGGCCACCGTGACGACCGCCGTGAGCCGCCCGGCCATCCGCCGCAAGGCGGACAGCGACGCGGCCAGGCCGTGCCCGCCGCCGAGCGCGACGACCTTGGGCCCGGCCAGCTTGGACGCGGCCGGTGGCAGCTCGCTCATGCCGGAGCGTTCACTCCCGTCCGAGGTCGCGATGCACGACCAGAGTCTCGATTCCTTGCTTACGCAACCGCTGCGCCAGCGCCTCACTCATCGCGACGCTGCGGTGCTTGCCACCGGTGCAGCCGATACCGATGGTGACGAACCGCTTGCCTTCGCGCAGATAGCCCTGCGAGACCATCGCGATCAGCTCATCGTAATGATCGAGGAACTGTTCGGCACCAGGCTGGGCGAGGACGTAGTCGCTGACCTCCGGATCGCGCCCGCTCTGCGGCCGCAGATGCGGCACCCAGTGCGGGTTGGGCAGGAACCGCATGTCAGCGACCAGGTCGGCATCGACCGGCAGGCCGTACTTGAAACCGAACGAGACGATGATGGCGCGCAAGCCCACCTCGGGCCCGGAGAACGATGCCCGCACCCGTGCGGCCAGCTGATGCACGTTGAGCAGTGAGGTGTCGACCACCACGTCGGCGGCGGCGCGCAGGGACGCCAGCTCTTCGCGCTCGCGTTCGATGGCCTCCACCACCCGGCCGCCGTCTTGCAACGGGTGCGGGCGTCGGGCCGACTCGAACCGGCGCACCAGAGCTTCGTCGCTGGCTTCGAGGAAGAGCACGGTGGGCTCGATACCGTTCTCGCGCAGCAGGTCGAGTGCTCCACGCAGTTCGCCGAAGAACACGCCACCGCGCACGTCGGCGACGACCGCGACCCGCCGCAGCTCGGCACGATCGGTGACTCGCGTGATGAGGTCCATGAGCAGGGACGGCGGCAGGTTGTCCACCACGAACCAGCCGATGTCGTCCAGAGCCGCCGTGGCCGCCGTCTTCCCCGCACCGGACATGCCGGTGACCAAGAGCAGTTCCAGCGTGTCGTCCCGATCGTCAGGTGTGTTGACGGTGGTCATCGCCTGAGTCCCCCTCCATACGTCTCCCCCGCCTTGATCGCCGAGCCGTCGGGCACCGTGGTGATGGCCAGGCGGCGATCATGATTCCAGAACCTCGCCGGTCGCGGTGTTGACCTCCGGTGTCGCCGGGCGTTGCGCCAACGCCTCGACGACGGCCTTCGCCGTGGCCGGACCGAACCCGGGAACGGCTGCGATGTCTTCCATGCTCGCAGCTCGCAGCCGCTTGAGCGAACCGAACTCCGCCAGCAGCGCCTTGCGTCGTTGCGGCCCCAGCCCCGGCACGGAGTCGAGGACGCTGTCGATCATGGACGTGGACCGGCGCTGACGATGGAAGGTGATGGCGAACCGGTGTGCTTCGTCCCGAACTCGCTGCAGCAGATACAGACCCTCGCTGGTGCGCGGCATGATGACCGGCGAGTCGGTGTCGGGTAGCCACACCTCTTCGAGCCGCTTGGCCAGCCCCACGACCGGGATGTCGCTGACCCCGGCTTCGTCCATGGCTTCCCGCGCAGCATCGACTTGCGGCTGTCCGCCGTCGACCACCACCAGGCCCGGGGCGTAGGCGAACGCCCTCGGCCGCCCGGTCTCGGCGTCGAGGCCGGGACGGCCCTCACCGCCGGATTCGCTCAGGCGCCGGAAGCGCCGGGACAGCACCTCACGGATCGCGGAGACGTCGTCGAAGCCCTGATCGCCCCGGACGGTGAACTTGCGGTACTCCTTCTTGCGCGGCAGGCCGTCCTCGAACACCACCATGGAGCCGACGACTTCGGTGCCGGCCAGGTTCGAGATGTCATAGCACTCGATGCGCAGCGGTGGCGCGTCGAGCTCCAGCGCCTCCTGGATCTCTTCGATCGCCTTGCTGCGCGTGGTCAGGTCGCTCGCGCGTTTCGACTTGTGCAGCTTGAGTGCCTGCGCAGCGTTGGCCGCCACCGTCTCGAGCAGGGCGCGCTTGTCGCCGCGCCGCGGAACCCGCAGGTCGACCTTGCCACCCCGAAGGTCGCCGAGCAGTTCGCCCAGCGCACCGACCTCGTCCGGGTCGTCAGGAAGATCGGAGACGAGGATTTCACGGGGAACGGACTCGCCGCCGAGCTCGCCGTACAGCTGCAGCAAGAACCGCTCGACGAGTTCGCCCGCGCTGACGTCGTCGGCCTTGTCGGCGACCCAGCCGCGCTGTCCGCGCACACGCCCGCCTCGGACGTAGAAGATCTGCACGGCCACCTCGAGCGGATCGTCGGCCAGGGCGATGACGTCGGCGTCGGTACCGTCGCCCAGCACGACGGCGTTGGCCTCCATGGCCCGCTCCAGCGCCGCGATGTCGTCGCGCAACCGGGCGGCACGCTCGAAGTCCAGCTCGGCTGCGGCTTGCTTCATCTCGCGCTCGAGACGACGGACGTACGCCGTCGTCTTTCCTTCGAGAAAAGCGACCAGATCTTCGACGATGGCCCGATGCTCATCGGCATCCACGCGGCCGACGCACGGGGCCGAACATTTGCCGATATACCCCAGAAGGCACGGCCGGCCGATTTGGCGCGAACGGTTGAATACACCTTTGGAACAACTACGAACCGGGAACACCCGGAGCAATTGGTCGAGCGTTTCGCGAATCGCCCACGCATGGGCATAGGGCCCGAAATATCGAACGCCGCGCCGTTTCGCCCCGCGCATCACCAGAACGCGCGGATACTCCTCGTTCAAGGTGACTGCCAGGTACGGATAGGACTTGTCGTCGCGGTAGCGGACGTTGAAGCGGGGATCGAACTCCTTGATCCAGGAGTATTCCAGCTGCAGCGCCTCGACCTCGGTGCGCACGACGGTCCACTCGACCTTGGCGGCCGCGGTGACCATGGCCAGGGTGCGCGGATGCAGAGCCGAGAGGTCCTGGAAGTACGACGATAGCCGTGCACGCAAGCTCTTGGCCTTGCCAACGTAGAGAACACGGCCGCTCGAATCGCTGAAACGGTAGACACCCGGCTCGACCGGGATGGACCCGGGCGCCGGGCGGTACGTCGACGGGTCGGCCACGCCTCCAAGCCTATGCAACGGCACCGACACCGGCTCATCGCCGGCCGCCGGGCCGACGTGTCCGGGCGCAGCCCGCTCCCCCGCGCGACGACCGGCTCGACATCAGCCACGGCGAAGTTCGCCGGTGTCGAACCGGGCACAATCCGCATTTTTCAACCGGGGTGTCGACGGCAAACATTCGAACAATACGGATTCGACTGCTGGCCCGGCGCCGTCAGAACTATCTTTTGCCCTGCACGCAATGAATCTTGGAGGCCTGATGGGTGCAATGATCAAGACAGACGTGGACTTCGTCGATGAACTCACCGACTCGTTCACCGAGCTCGGTTCCGACATCGGAGACTTCGTACCGCGACTCGTCGTCGCACTTCTACTGCTACTCGTCGGCCATTGGATCGCCAAACTCATTCGACGAATCCTCGTCGCAGCACTGGAGAAACTCGGTGCCGGCCGGCTGACCGAGGCGACCGGCTTGGAGCGGCCGCTGCAGCAGGCCGGGACGTCCGGTGTGCAGCTGATCGGGCAGGTCGTGTACTTCCTGATCTTCGTCGTCTTCATCCAGATCGCCGCCGAGGTGCTCGGCATCGAGCAGCTGACCTCGATGCTCAACGAGCTCATCGCCTACATTCCGCTGATCGCCGTCGCGCTGCTCGTCCTGTTCATCGCCGCGGCCATCGCCGACTGGGCCGCGCGAGTGGTCCGGCCCTTCGCCGAGAGCCGCAACATGGGCTGGATCAGCACGGCCATCCGCGTCGGCGTGCTCGTCATCGGTGTCCTCGCCGCGCTCGACACGCTGAACTTCGCCCCGTCGGTGACAGCGAAGATCGAGAACACGCTCCTGCAGTACCTGCCCCTGGCGGTGCTCGTGGCCGGGACGATCGCCTTCGGAGTCGGCGGGATCAAGACCGCGCAGCAGTGGTGGGCCAAGCTCGCTCCTCGCCCGGACGACGGCGCCCCGAGTGCGCCGACCACCCCGGGTACCCCGGGCACCCCGGCCGGCGGATACGGAGCCGGCGGGCAGGAGCCGCCGGAGTCGCCGACCTCGTTCTGACCACGATGCGTTTCGCGCTCACC
>JAJYTA010000308.1 GCA_021793295.1 Actinomycetes bacterium | reverse complement strand
GTGCGGCGTCGGCTGCATCGGCCAACAGCCCGGCCTCGGCCAACAGCCCGGCCTCGGCCGACAGCGCCTCGTCGGCCGACTGACCGTACGGCCGATACGACCGAAGTCGGCACCAGCGCCCGCCCCCGGCGCTGGTGCCGACTTCGTCGTCAACGCCCGGTTCGCTCGCCGCGTCGTGGCCCGCTCCGTACACTGGTCCCGTGGCCCGGCCCGATGGAACGCTGACGCACGACATCAATGCTCAGGACAAGGGTCCTCAAGATGCTTGCGGCATCTTCGGCGTATGGGCTCCGGACGAAGAGGTCGCCAAGCTGACCTATTTCGGGCTCTACGCCCTGCAACACCGTGGTCAGGAGTCGGCGGGCATCGCCGTGGGCAACGGCGAGCAGACTCTGGTCTACAAGGACATGGGCCTGGTCAGCCAGGTCTTCGACGAAGCCACCCTCAACACGTTGATCGGCCATGTCGCGGTCGGGCACACGCGTTACTCCACCACCGGCGGCAGCGTGTGGCAGAACGCACAGCCCACCCTGGGCGCCACGCCGGCCGGCACGGTCGCGCTGGCGCACAACGGCAACCTCACGAACACCGCCGAGTTGCTGGAACTGGTCCACGAACGTGTCGGCACCGACGTCGGGGAGCTGCGTTACGGCAACACCACCGACTCCGCGCTGGTCACCGCGTTGATGGGCTCGTACGCCGACCGGAGCCTCGAGCAGAGCGCCATCGAGGTGCTCAAGCATCTGCGTGGCGCGTTCTCGCTGGTCTTCAGCGACGAGTCGGCGCTGTACGCCGCCCGCGATCCGCAGGGCGTACGCCCGCTGGTGCTCGGGCGGCTCGAACGAGGCTGGGTGGTCTCCAGCGAGACCGCCGGGCTGGACATCGTCGGCGCGTCCTTCGTGCGCGAGATCGAGCCGGGCGAACTGGTCGCCATCGACGCCGACGGGCTGCGCTCACATCGCTTCGCCCGGGCCGAGCCGAAGGGGTGCCTGTTCGAGTTCGTCTACCTCGCCCGCCCGGACACCCACATCAGCGGGCGGTCGGTGCATGAGACCCGGGTCGACATCGGCCGCAGGCTGGCGCGGGAGCACCCGGTCGAGGCCGATCTCGTCATCCCGGTGCCCGAATCCGGCACGCCGGCGGCTGTGGGTTATGCCGAGGAATCCGGCGTCCCGTACGGCATGGGGCTGGTCAAGAACGCCTACGTGGGGCGGACGTTCATCCAGCCGTCGCAGACCCTGCGCCAACTCGGCATTCGCCTCAAGCTCAACCCGTTGCGCGAGATCGTCGCCGGTAAGCGGCTGGTCGTCATCGACGACTCCATCGTGCGCGGCAACACTCAGCGGGCCGTGGTGCGGATGCTTCGCGAAGCCGGCGCTCGTGAGGTGCACATCCGCATCTCCAGCCCGCCGGTGGCGTGGCCGTGCTATTACGGCATCGACTTCGCCTCGCGCGCCGAGCTCGTCGCGACCGGGCTGTCGGTGGACGAGATCTGCCGCTCGATCGGTGCGGACTCGCTGGGCTACGTCACCCTCGACGCGTTGATCGAGGCCTCCACCGTGCCGAAAGAACAACAGTGCCGGGCTTGCTTCGACGGCGTGTATCCGATCGAGCCGCCGGAACGGCCCGGCAAAGATCTACTCGAACAGGACCCGTTGCCGGGGCTGTCCGCATCGGGCCCCGAGGAGCCGGATGATCTCCATCGGGAGGCGACCCGAAAAAACTCGAGCGACGACCTGAACGCGCTGGTCGCAGGCGCAGATGCCGCGGACGTGATGCACCGCCCGTGATCCAATCTGTGACATTTCGCCCGAAATGTGATTGCCTGCCTCCCGGTAACGGAAAGGTCTCGATACCAGGATGGAGAGAAGGCTTTGGCGTCTCCCCGCCCCAAGCACGTCAAGCGGCGTCCGCTCACCCGTCGGCTGGGGGTGATCGCCGCCCCGGTTGCCGTGGCGTCGGCGATCGCGGCCGGAACGGTGTTCTGGCCCGACGGCGAGAGCAGTAAGCCGGCGGCGTCGGATCTGCCCTCGGATCTGCACACCGAGGATCGCGACCAGATGTCGGCCCGCGACCGTGACCGCAGCCCGACGCCGACGAAGTCCCCGACGCCGACGAAGACCAAGAGCCCGACGAAGACGACGACGCCGACGCCGACGCAAACCCCGACCCAGGCCGAGACCGAAACGCCGACGGAGACCGCCACCCCGACGCCCACGCCGGAGCCCACCGTCGCCGGGCACAGGTACGTCACCACCGGCCTGAACGTGCGTACCGGGCCGGGTGAGGACTCCAGCGTCGCCACGACCCTGGAGTTCGGCACTCGCGTCGCGATCACCGGCGAGACGGACGGTTCCTGGACGCAGATCCTGCTGGACGACGAGACGTACTGGGTGGCCGGCGCATATCTGTCGAAGACCGAGCCGGTCCCGGAGACCGAGGAGCCCGAACCCGAAGAGCCCGACGACGGTATCTCCTCAGCGCCGTGTGAGTCCGGTTCGGAGGTCGAGGAAGGCCTCACGGACGAGGCCATCCGGGTACACCGCGCGGTGTGCGCGGAGTTCCCGGACGTCGCATCCTACGGCGGGCTGCGGCCGGGCGACGGGGGCGCGCACGGCGAGGGCCGCGCCTTGGACGTCATGATCTCGAGCAGTTCGCAGGGCGACGCCATTGCCGAGTGGGTCCGGGCCAACTACGCCGAGCTCGGCGTCACCGAGGTCATCTGGTCGCAGCGGATCTGGACCGTCGAGCGCAGCGACGAGGGCTGGCGCTGGATGGAGGACCGCGGCTCGGACACCGCGAACCACTACGACCACGTCCACATCACCGTGTAGGTGAGCGGGCGACGTCGCCGG
>JAJYTA010000307.1 GCA_021793295.1 Actinomycetes bacterium | reverse complement strand
GATGTACGGCTCGTCCAGCCCGGGGTCGTCCCAGCGGAGGCCGGCGCTGTACTCCACGAGCGTGCCCCGGTGACTGAATGCGGTTTCGCCGTCCGCGAGGTCACCGACGGCGCCGCCGTAGGCCTGGAACCCCACATTCGGCAACGGCACGTCGCCGTCAGGGCGGCCGTCTGCGGTGCCGCGCAGCACGAACGCCTCGATCGCATCGTCGGGTAGGGCCGTGAGGTAGTGGCTCTTGGCGTAGCGGCGCATGGAATGAGCGTGTGCAGCATCGGCCTGGAACTGCAGTTCGAGGTAACTGCGGTCGAGGATGCGCTCGCCGAGCGGCGCCCGGCCGAGCGCACGGACCCGCGGTACGAGCGCCATGCCCGCGGTGAAATCCGCGTCACTCGGGTCACCGGTCCAGACGTAGCCGGTGGTGAGCACGGATCCTGGCCCGATGTCGGCGGTGAAGGTCGCCTCGCGGGGCGCGTCCGCGAGCAGGTCACGCCAGCGGTGCATGACATCGACGCCGTCATCGAGCGGAAAGTCGACCTCGACGGTGAGGCTGCGGGTGCCGGTCTCGTGCAGGCGGAACTCGAAGTTCGTGACGACTCCGAAGTTGCCGCCTCCGCCGCGCAGTCCCCAGAACAGGTCGGGGTTCTCGTCGGCTGCTGCCCGCACGAGCGCGCCGTCAGCGGTGACGACCTCGAACGACTCGACGTTGTCACAGGCCAGACCGTACTTGCGGGCGAGCCAGCCGTAGCCGCCGCCGAGGGTGAGGCCGCCGACGCCGGTGTGCGAGACGTTGCCGGCGGTGACGGCGAGACCGTGTCGCTGGGTGGCGCGATCCAGAGCCCCGAGCAGCGCACCGCCTTGAACGCGCGCCCGCATGGCCGCGGGATCCACGGTGACCTCGGCGAGGTTGCCGAGGTCGAGCATCAGCCCACCGTCAGGAACGCTGTGTCCCACGGCGGAATGGCCGCCGCACCGGATGCCCAGTTCCACGTCGCTGTCCCGAGCGACCTGCACGGCACGTCTGACGTGTTCGACCGTCGTGGGGCGGACGACGACCGCCGGGCGGTTGTCGACGATGGCGTTCCACACCCGCCGGGCGTCGTCATAGCCCCCGTCGCCGGGTTCGAGGTGCGGGACATCGTGGAGACGATCAATCATCTCTGCGCCTCTCGGCTGAGTCGGACCTCGCCAGCGTCGGCGGCATGTCGCCTTCGGCACCGGTTGTCGCCAAGAGCGACTATAAGCCGATGTGCCGTACTCAGATCGGCCTCGAGCCCAGCTGAAAACCGCCCGATCTCATGATCATGAGGCGCCCACGGCGCCCGAACGCCGCCCACGGCTCATGATCACCCGCCGAACCACCTGAGGTTTTCGGTCACCGCCGTTGGGTACGCATCGCCGTGACCGTCGCCCGGACGGGAACGCGTAACCGAGGAGTGAGCATGCCGGATCACGGTCGCACCGTCATCGACATCATCATCGAGGACCACCGCGAGTTCGAAGACTTGTTCCGGCAGATCGAGTCCACCGAGGACACCGAGGACCTACGTCGGCTCACCGACACCGTGATCGCCGAATTGGTGCGGCACGCGATCGCCGAGGAACAGTATCTGTACCCCGCGATGCGCGAACATCTCCCCGACGGCGATTCCATCGTCGATCACGAAATCGAAGAACACTCCGAGGCCGAAGAGACGATGAAAGAGATCGAGGGCATGGACGCCACCGATCCGGCCTTCCGCGACAAGATCAACACGTTGATGGAAGAGATCCGCCACCATCTGAAGGACGAGGAGGAGGACGCGCTGCCGCAGCTGGCCGAGGTGTGCCCACACGAGGCGCTGGTCGAGCTCGGGCGCAAGGTCGAGCAGGCCAAGAAGATCGCGCCGACTCGTCCCCACCCGTCCGCACCCGATACGCCGCCGTGGAACAAGATCCTCGCACCGGGCGCCGGGCTGGTCGACCGGGTACGTGATGCGCTCACGGGCCGCGCGCACGGCACCAGTTGACCGGCACCGGTCATGTCCACCTCGCCGTCCGTTCGCGACCTGCATGCGCAGGGCTTTCAGCAGCGCGAGTGGGCGGTACAGATCGTGGGGCGGATCCTGGTGATCCTGCTCCTTCTCGCGGCCGTACTCGGACTGTTCGGCACTGGCCCGCTCAGTCACGTCCGCGCGGAACAGGGCGCGGTCTCGGTCGAGTACGAACGGTTCGTCCGGCACACGGGCCACACCCAACTCGAAGTCCGCACACCCGCTCCTGCGCCCGGCACCAGCACCGTCTCGGTGGAGATCTCCGGCGGCCTGGCGGCGGGCATTCGTATGGAAGACATTCAGCCGCAGCCGGCAACCGTACGTAGAAATGGCGCCTCGACGGAGTTCGTCTTCGCTGCCGTCGGCGATACCGATGCTCTGATCACCTTTTATTACCGGCCCATGGACATCGGCCCGCAGTCGGGAACGGTCACTGTCGCGGATGCCGCAGCCGTGGACGTCTGGCAACTCACCTACCCGTGAGGAGGGCGTGGCATGGATGCGGTCATTCGCGCAACCGCCATATTCGTCATCATCATGGTGCTTTTCCGCATCGGCGGTAAGCGGTCGTTGTCCCAAGTCACGACGTTCGACTTCGTTTTGCTGCTGGTTGTCGGTGAATCCACCCAACAGGCGCTGCTCGGCGACGATTTCTCCGTCGCCACGGCCGCCATCACGATCGCGACCCTGCTGACCCTCGATCGCGCCGCCGATCTGCTGGGCTACCGCTTCCCGTCCATCGGCCGGATCTTCGAGAGCACGCCGCTGATTCTCGTCGATGACGGCAATCTCCTGCACGATCGCATGAAACGGGTGCAGGTCACCGACCACGACATTCT
>JAJYTA010000100.1 GCA_021793295.1 Actinomycetes bacterium | reverse complement strand
GGGCGCATCATGCGGTAAATCATCGGGCCGCCCGAGTACTTCGCCGTACTTCTCGCAGCTATCACCATGGTCCTGAGCCTGGCGGGCCGCAACATGGCCAAGGCGCTGGTGTCGGCGTTGTTGGGTTTCGCCATCTTCGCGGTCGGCATCGACGAGATCTCCGGGATGCCGCGACTCACTTTCGGGCAGGACGCATTGCTCGCTGGGATCGACTTCATCCCGGTTCTCATCGGCATCTACGCAATATCTGAGATCTTCGTGAACATGGAGCGGCGTGGCCAGAACGTCTATGAGAGCATCCGGAAACTCTATCCGTCGTGGCAAGAGATAAAATACATTTCGCGCTCGCTGCTGCGCGGTGGCTCACTCGGCACCATGATCGGCGTCGTACCCGGCGCAAGTGCGGCCACCGCATCGTTCATGGCTTACGAAATCGAATATCGGATCGCCAAGGACAAATCCAAGTTCGGCAAAGGTGAGACGCGGGGTATCAGTTCGGCCGAAGCCGCGAACAACGGCGCTACCGGCGGCGCGATGGTTCCGTTGTTGACGCTCGGCATCCCCGCAGATCCCGCGATCGCCGTTCTGCTCGGTGCGATGATCATTCAAGGCGCACAGCCTGGCCCGTTGTTCTTCTCCGACCGGCCAGAGTTGGCTTGGGGCATCATCGCCAGTCTCTACATCGGCAACGTCCTCTTGCTTTTTCTCAACGTACCACTGGTCGGGCTATGGGCACGAATCGTCAAGATCCCCTACCCGATTCTCGCCGTCTCGGTGCTGTCCATTTGCGTCGTGGGAGCATACGGCGTTCGCAACAACATGTTCGATGTCTGGACGATGTTCGCTTTCGGCATCATCGGATATCTGATGCGAAAAGCAGCCGTGCCGGCAGAACCGCTGGTCCTCACGATGATCCTCGCACCGATCATGAGCCCGGCGTTGATCCAGAGTCTGGCGATGTCGGGTGGTGACGTCAGTATCTTCGTCACCCGCCCCTTCTCGGCCGCCTTTCTCGCGCTCGCCGTCGTTCTC
The DNA here is from genome assembly GCA_021793295.1 of Actinomycetes bacterium. Classification (GTDB taxonomy): domain Bacteria; phylum Actinomycetota; class Actinomycetes; order Jiangellales; family Jiangellaceae; genus Haloactinopolyspora. The sequence continues at coordinate 14,748 of JAJYTA010000100.1, read as the reverse complement.
GTGTTCGTGAATCTCCGGTCGCGGCAGAAGACCCGATTGCAAGAGGAACCCGCCCTCGAAGGAAAGGTATGAGAGCCATGCGAGGCATGAAGCGCTCGGTCGTGGCCCTGACGGTCGTCCCGCTCGTCCTGACGGTCGCCTGTGCGAACGAGAATTCGCCGTCATCGGACGATGCGGCCGATTACCCGACCGAAAACATCCAGATCATCGTGCCGTTCGCTCCGGGCGGGGCTACGGACACGTTCGCCCGAATCGTCGCGGACTACGCCTCGGCCAACAGTGACGTGCAGGTCCAGGTTGTCAACAAGGAAGGCGCAGGCGGGGTCACCGGGACCAACGAGGTGGCGACATCGACCAACGACGGCTACACCTTGGTGGCGACGGCTGCGTCCAGCACGATGTACAACTTCTCCACCGAGCAGGACGTCCCGTACGAACCGGACGACCTGACGTTCCTCGCGCGCGTGAGCCTGTCACCTCTCGTGCTGATCGTGAAGGCGGATTCGCCGTATCAGACCGCCGAGGACCTGATGACCGCTGTGGCAGCCGATCCGGCCTCGTTCCGGATCGGAACATCCAGCCTTGCTGGGCCATCTACATTCGGCATCGGCGATCTGCTGTTGGCGCAGGGTATCGACCCGACTGATCCGAAGCTCGTGGTGCTCAACAGCGGCGCGACCACGGTGACCTCGGTCGCGGGAGGCCAAGTGGAGTTCGCGGCTCAGCTCGCCCCGGAAGTTCAGCAACTGCTCGAGGGCGGACAGATCCGTGGCCTCGCAGTGTCCAGCGAAGAATCCGTGCCCTCTCTGAAGGGTGTGCCAACCGCTGCGGAGGCGGGCATCCCGGAGTTCGACAACGCCTCGGTATCGGGGCTGGCTGGGCCCGCGGATCTGCCGGAACCGGTCATCGAGTTCTGGGAAGAGCTGCTCGCCGAGGCGGTGGAGGACGAGCAGTTCCTCGCGAAATTGAACGAGATCGGCTCGGTCCCCGCTTTCCTCGGAACAGAGGACTACACAGCCTGGAACGACGAGCAGATCGAGAAGTCGGCCGAGTTGGCCGTGGATTTGGGAGTGGTCGAGTAAGTCGAAACAACATTGCGCGTCCTGTCATCTGCAGAGCCCCAGTAACGCATAGGAGAAGGCCGTGACGTCCAACGACCAGCGACCGTGGGTCGGTGAAGGCAAGTTCTACACCAGCCCGAGCAATTTCGATCCGAGCATCCGAGAGGCATTCGCCGGCGCCAAACGGCCCGCAGCGCCGCAGTTGTACGACTCCACAGTTCGCAAGATTCTGCTGACGCCGGGCCTGCGACCGAGCATTGCCGGCATGGTGCGCGTGGCCGCGGCGGTCGAAGCTGTTGGAATCAAGCACTTCACCACCAACATCCATTGGTGGAACGAAGATGAACCGGAAGCGCTCGAATGGGCTGTCGCCGAGACCATCCTGCGTCGAAACTTCGACTTCTCCACGACGATCACTCTCGACACCGCCTGGTCTGACAACTGGCGCAAGGGAGTGGAGGACCTTGCGGAGCTGGGCATGGTCCGGCCGGTTTTCCTCATCCAGCCGATGCGAGAGGACCGCGGCACGAGATCGCCGGAGAAGGTGTACGACCGAGTCCGCATGCTCATGTCGGAACTCAAGAGCATGGGTCTGGAACCCGGCCTCATGCTGACCGATGCGGGACGGGCGTCGTGGGAAGACCTCGTCGGACTCAGCCGAGCCGGCATCGACAGCGGCGCGACACTGTTGAACGTCACGGACTCCGGCAGCAGCCTGAGCCCACACGGTATGCGTGTCTTGCTGACGAACCTACGCCGCGAGTTGAACACCGACATCGAGTTTCTCGTCCATACCCATGACGACTTCGGGCTGGGAACACCCGTGGCTATCGAAACAGTCGGTTGTGGCGACAGCATCGAGCTGAGCTTCAACGGCATCTCGGACCGGGCAGGATTCCCGTCGTTCGAGGAAGTCATCGTGGCACTGGAGTCGATGTACGGAGTTCCAACTGGTCTCAACGTCGACAAGATCCAGTGGGCCTGCAAAGTCACGGCGGACGAAAGCATTGCTCCGCATCCCTGGAAGGCCTACAGCGGTGACCATGCGTTCATGCTGGACTTGCCCTACGCCGCTGCGCCGGCGTTGCAACGCGGACGGCAATCGTTCCCGCCGGTGTGGAACTGCGTCGACCCGCAGTGGCTGGGCTATTCGTCACAGATGCATCTGCTGCGCCAGTTCTTGATGGGCCCGGTCCTGAAATCGAGGCTCGCAGCGCTCAACCTGCCCACGGACGACGAGTCCGTGGCCAAGCTGCGGGACATGCTCGCCCAGCAGCTTGCGGCCAAGAACGAGTACCCGGTCTGGGTGCCGGAGGAGACCCTCGACGAGCTGTGCCAGTTGGTTCTCGGCACCTCTTGACGGTTTCGCGCGGTGGCCGGTCTCCCCGTCACTTGCAGACTCGGCCACCGCGAAACCCTGCCTTCGTCCTTTGCCTACTCCCGCATCCGAACGGATGGACTCGATCATGAGCTCGGTATTCGCGAACCGCATCGTGGGCTGTATCGCGCTTGTTCTGGGCATGGTGGTCACCATCGCCGGGGCCAGCATGCCCTTCTCTTTCGCCGGATCAATCGGCCCGGCGCTCATCCCGGTGATGGTTGGCATCGGCTGGCTCTTGTGTGGCGCTTACCTGGTCGTGCGCTCGGCCGCTGTGCCCGAAGCTCTGGATCCGCTGCCGAGCCGGGACGCCGCGCTACGCATCGCCATGCTCATCGGCATCGGCGCCATCCATGCGTTGATCTTGCAACATCTGAGCTTCATGGCCGCGGTGGGATTCCTCGCCTTCTTCGGCCTGTGGGTCGTCAGCGATTACGGGTGGCTCAAACGGCTGATCATCTCCGTCGTCCTGGCTCTCGGGCTGGGTGGGTTGTGCATCTACGTGCTCGAGATGCCGCTGCCCGGTCCGTATCTGTGAGTTGGTCGTGATGGCTGCCAGGACTTCAGCACCCGCCGCCCGACAACCGGCGACCAAGGCCGTCGAGTCCGCGCTTGCACGAATCGCTGAGTCGAATGGCTCGCTTCACGCGTTCGCCGCTGTCGACCACGACGGCGCGCTCGCGGCCGCAGGCGACGTCGACATGCGCGCCGAAGCAGGTGAACGCGTCGGACCGCTCGCCGGGTTCACCATTGGCGTCAAGGACATGATCGACGTCCACGGGCTTGCGTGCGGCCAGGGCTCGCGGGCCTATCGCGACGGGGTGGCTGATGCCGACGCCGCATTGGTCGAGCGGCTCCGGCTGGCAGACGCGGTGGTCATCGGGACAACCACGTGTCACGAACTCGCGTACGGACCGACCGGCGACGTGTCCTACCCACACGCTGCGGTGAATCCGCACGCGCCCGGCTATGTGCCCGGTGGTTCGAGTAGCGGTTCGGGAGTGGCCGTTGCCGCGCATCTTGTCACAGCGGCGATCGGCTCCGACACGGGCGGTTCGGTTCGTATCCCCGCGGCCTGCTGCGGCGTCAGCGGGCTCAAGCCGACACGCGGGCTGGTCAGCATGCGGGGCATGCGCCCGCTGGCACCGTCGCTGGATCACGTCGGAGTACTCGCCCGCAGCACCCACGAGGTCGCAGCCGTGATGTCTGCCGTCGCCGGTTACGACGTCTGGGACGAGGCTACCCGGGCCGCGCCCGGCGGAACTCGGCACGACTCACCTACCCAATCACCAGCCGACGTGCGAGTCGGTGTGCTCAGAGGACATTTCTCCGCAGTCATCGATCACGAGGTCGACGCCGCCTTCCGAACGAGCATCGACAGGCTGCGCGAGCTGGGAGTCGTCGTGGTCGACGTCGAGGCCGACCACGCGGAGGACGCGATGCGCGCCCAACGCACGATCGTCGCTGTGGAGGCACGCCGTACCCATGCTGCCCGGCTGGCGGCCGAGCCGGACGAGTTCGGCCCGGAAGTACGCAGCAGGTTGGAGGCTGCCCGCAGCATCACGCTGGAGACGTACCTGGAGGCCCGGCACTCCGCGTCGATCTTCCGCCGCGACCTGCTCACGGCATTCGGGCAGGTCGACGTGTTGGCATGTCCGACGTTGCCGATCTTGCCCCCTCGTGCCGGACAACGCGAGGACTCGTCCGGGACGTCGCACGTCTACGACCTACTCACCCGGTTCACGTCACCGTTCAACACCGTCGACGTGCCCGCCATGTCCGTGCCGATGGGCTGGTCGGGCGACGGCCGGCCCATCGGCATGCAACTGGTGGCCAGGCCATTCGAGGAACAGTTGCTTTATCGCATGGCTACCGCTGTGGAGTCCATGCAGGAACGACGCCGACCGGCGCTGTAGATCAATTCAAGTGAGAGGCACCAGGAATGACGAACACCGAACGTAAGGCCATCGTCCTCGCCGCGGGCGGCGGTCTCGGCAGCGCGACAGCTGTCCGGCTGGCGCGCGACGGCTTCGAAATCGTTGCGTGCGATCTGAACGAGGCCGCCGTCCAGCGCACGTCGAAGGCCGTCCGAGCAGCCGGAGGCGTGTGTCATCCCCGCGTGGTCGATCTCGCCGACGTCGAACGAGTGCGAGAAGACACCCAGGACATCGTCGACACCCTCGGCACGATCTCCGTGATCGTGAACATCACTGGGGGCCCGAGTCCTTCCGAGGCGGTCGGGATCCCGCTCGAGGTCTGGCGCACTCAGTTCGACGCCATGTTCCTGTCCATCGTTCAGGCCACGGAGATCGTGCTTCCAGGCATGCGTGAGCAGAAGTGGGGCCGCATCATCACCAGCACCTCGTCCGGGGTCGTCACCCCGATCCCCAACCTGATGGTGTCCAACGCGATCCGGTCCACGGTGCTGGGGTGGTCGAAAACACTGTCGATGTCGATCGCAGCAGATGGCGTGACCGCGAACGTCGTCGTTCCCGGTCGGATCGCCACCGCCCGGATCAAGCAGCTGGATCAGGTGAAGGCACAGCGCCTGGGCACGACAGTCGATGACGTCGCGGCGCAAAGTCATCAAACCATCCCGGCCGGCAGGTACGGCGATCCCTCGGAGTTCGCCGAATTGGTGAACTTCCTCGCCGGCGATGCTGCCGGCTACATCACCGGCAGCCTGATGCGGGTCGACGGTGGACTCATTCCGAGCGTGGCGTGATCACATGCGGATAGCGTTGGCTCAAGTGGCGTCCGGAACGGACAAGACCGCAAATCTCACCGCCGTGGCGGATTTCGTTGAGCAAGCCGCCGGTCAAGACGCTCAGCTCGTCGTCTTTCCTGAGTACACAACGTTCAACAAGCCGCCCGTGGACGTTTCGTACGTCCAGGCCGCCGAACCGCTCGACGGAAGTTTCTGTACGCAGATCCGTGAGCTCGCTGCACGCTTCGGAATCATCGTGGCCCTCGGTGTCCTGGAGACAACAGAGGTCGCCGATCACGCGTACAACACCATCGTGGTCGTAGGGCCGGACGGGGGCGACCTGTGCACGTATCGCAAGGAGCACCTCTACGACGCATTCGGTGGACGCGAGTCGGACTTCTTGTTGCCCGGTTCCAACGGAGGTCCAGTCACCTTCACCGTCGACGGTGTTCGTGTGGGCATCATGACGTGCTATGACCTGCGGTTCCCCGAGATGGGCCGGGTCATCGCGGATGCCGGTGCCGAAGTCGCGTTGATTCCGTCGTCGTGGACGCCAGGTCCACGAAAGGAAGATCACTGGCTGACCCTGACCCGGGCCCGCGCCATCGAGAACGTGTTCTATGTCGCGGCGGTCGGGCAAGCACCGCCATTCTCGACCGGCGGTTCGCTCCTGATCGATCCGATGGGCGCCGTCTTGGCCGACGGAGGGGACGAGCCGAACCTGATCGTGCGCGACATCGACGTTTGTCGGGTGGCAACGACTCGCGAGCGAGTTCCGGTCCTGGAGAACCGGCGATACCGCGTCGTCTCCCGTAACTGATCATGGCGAAAGGACTAACTGTGTCGGAGCCGACCAATGCCGCGAAGCCGAGGGCCGGATTCTGGCTGTCCGGCCCGAATGTCGCTGCCGCAGAGATCTGCGCCGCTCTGGAGTACGAATTCGTCGTGCTGGACATCGAGCACGGCACTTTCGACCTCAGTGCACTCGAGCGCTTCATCCCGGTACTTCGCGGCCTGCAGCTCACTGTCCTGGCGAAGGTACTCGGACCGCAACGCCAGCCCATCCAGCAAGCGCTGGACTTCGGCGCCGACGGCGTAGTCATCCCGCATATCGAGGACATCACGCACGCGGAGCAGGTCACCCGGTTCGCGAAGTTCCCGCCGCTGGGCTCGAGAGGGTTCGCCGGAGGGCGCACTGCTGGTTACGCCGGCGTCGACGACGCGTGGGTGGAGGCCCAGAACGCCGGAACCCTGTGCCTACCGATGATCGAGCGGGCCGAGGCGCTGGTCGACGTCAGCCGGATCTTGGACTTGGCGACCGTGGACGGCGTCTTCTTGGGACCGTCGGACATGTCGCTGTCACGCGGGCGCGGCGCCTACCGTCGCAGCCCAGCGGACTTCGCGGACACCGTGGCAATCGCCGAGGCGGCCGAAGCGGCGGGCAAGCCGTGGATGATGTGCGCCTGGGCGCCGGATGAACTGGACCTGTGTCTGGCCCACGGCGCGGACTCGGTCGTGCTCAAGATGGAGCACACGGCGCTGCGCGAGGCGTTCGCGGCCGGAATCGACAGGTTCAGAGCCGCGACCAGCACGCCTGCACTCACTCGACCAGGAATTTCCTGACCGGGTCAGACGTGAGACCCACCCGGTCGATGACTTCGTGCAGCCATCGGCGATCCGGGCGCTTGCGGGCCAGCCGCAGCGGCAACGTGACGTTTCCGAGCACATCGAGCGACGGCAACAGGTTGAACGCTTGAAAGACGAACCCGGCCCGCTCACGGCGCAGCTCGGTCAGCTTGCGCTCGCTCAGTGTCGACAGGTCGGTTGCCCCGAGTAGGACGCGGCCCGACGTCGGGGTGTCCAGCCCGGCCGCACAGTGCAGGAGTGTGCTCTTGCCTGAACCGGAGGGGCCCATGAGGGCCGTGAACGTGCCTTGCTGCATCGCCAGGGTCACCCCACGCAGCGCATGCACGGCGGCCGAACCGTCGCCGTACACCCTGGTCACGTTGTCCAGCCGGACCGCATCGGTATGATCTTGCACCGTCACGCAGGCCAACGTACGAACGCGGCCAGCACGACACGATGGGGCTAACCCCCGGTTCGATCCTGAGGTTGTCCGCAATCAGGGCGCTCGCCACACGACGAAGCGACCAGCAGCCGCCGGTGGTCGACCCTCAACTGGCGCGCACGGGCGGTTTGAGAGTGAAGTTGCCGATCGCGATGATCGCGGAGATTCCGACGAGCACATAGATCACGCGAGACCCAGCCGAGTGACCCAGGGCCACAGCGCCTCATTCCGGTGCAGAAGCCACGCAGCCGCGGCTACGTGGCTTCTGCACCGGAATGGAACTATTTGTTGAACGCATCCTTGACGTTCTCGCCGGCCTGCTTCAGGTCAGCTTTGGATTGATCGTTCTTGCCTTCGGCCTTGGTCTGCTCGTCATCGGTGGCGTCGCCCATGGCCTCTTTGGCCTTGCCGGCCAGACCCTCGGCGGTGTTCTTCGCTTTGTCAGCCATACCCATGAGGATGACCCCCTTCGTGTTGTCGCACCCCTTCACCGGGGGCGACGATCGACGTGTCGACGATTCGTCTCCGCTGACGCGAGACGTACGGCCAGTTCGGCACCGTCGACGGGGCTTGCGCCCACATCTAGCTCTTACCCTTGATCTTTCGCAGCACACTGGTCATCCGGGCACCTTTTCCGTCGAGAGGTTTGACATCGAGAATGTTTACGACGACTGAGCGCGCCGGCCTGCGCGACGATCTGGTCGAAACCGCTCATGCTGATGAGGAGATCGTCGGAGCCGCCCTGGTCGGTTCCGCGGCGGCCGGGCTCGAGGACGCATGGTCCGACATCGACCTGGTTCTGCAGGTGAGCGACGACGCCGTGACGGACGATGTGATCAGCCGTTGGACGCGCAGGCTCTACGACCGGCACGGCGCAGCCCACCACCTCGACGTCACGGCCGGCGGGGTTCTGTACCGGGTGTTCTTCCTCGACTCGTCCCTGCAGGTCGACATCTCGTTCTGGCCAGAAGACCAGTTCCGGGCGACCGAGCCGGCGGTCAAGGTGCTCTTCGGCACCGTCGAGCACGCGCCCAGGTCAAGCGGGCCGGACGTGTCGCAGGTGATCGGGTGGGCCTGGCTGTATGCACTGCACTCGCGCTCGGCGATCGCACGTGAACGCTCCTGGCAGGCGACGATGATGCTCGACCACCTCCGCGACCAGCTTCTCGTGCTGGCATGTCTGCGCCATGACCTCAACCCACATCACGGACGAGAAGCAGATCGCCTGCCCGCCGCGTTCTTGGACGCGCTCCGGAGCGCGCGCGCCACGACCACGTCGGCATCGGAGTTGGCGCGAGCGCACGATGCCTTGGTGCGGATGCTCATCGACGAGGTCACCGCTCAAGACCCGGTGCTCGGCGGACGGCTGAGCACTCCGCTCGAAATGCTGGCCCGCATCGATGAGTAGCGATAGTGCCTCGGCCGCGGCGCAGCGGAACGTCGGTGCGCTGCAGCGAGCGCTTCTCTGGGGTGCAACGATCGCCAGCGCCAGCGTGACGGCGGCGCTGGTCTTGGCATCTCTGCGACTCGGCGAGCTGTGCACGCGCCTGCTGATCCAGTTCGAGGACACCAGGGGCTTCAACCACGCGCACATGGAGCGGACGCGTTTCGCAGGCAGCTGCGTGCTTCGGTCCGACGAAGGTCAGGAGTTGTCGGTGAATTACGGCGCCGGCTATGCCCTGCTTCCTCTCGTTCTCGCCGCTGTGACGACGCTCATCCTCGTCGTCGCGCTCTACAGTCTGTACGTGAGAAGGCTGCGCCGGTGATGCCAGGCAGGAACCTGACGGCTGACGGATGCGCTGCTCACTCCAACTTGAGCGCGCCTCGCACGTCACTGAGCAGTCCGGTCATGGCCTGTTCAGCACCGTTCGCATCGCCGGCGCATATGGCCTCCATGACGGCCTCGTGGTAGCCGATGGTCTCCGGAACCGGATATTCAGAACGGCCGTGGCTGGGTGACTCTTTGAGAACCTCCGCGATCGGCTCGGCCAGCGCGGCGTACATCTCGTTGCCCGACGCCGTCAGGATGATGCGGTGGAACTCGATGTCGGCGGAGAGGTAGCGCATGGGGCGGCGCGCCGTACCGTAGCGACGCATCTGTTCAGCAACAGTGCGGAGCTCGTCTCGTTGCTCCTCGTCGGCGCGTAGCGAGGCGAGATGAGCGGCGATGGGCTCGATGCCGAGTCGCAGCTCGGTCAGCGAGCGCAATTGGGCGGTGCGGTGTTTGCTGTCCAGCCGCCACCGAATCACGCGGGCGTCATAGACGTTCCAGTTCTGCTCAGGGGAGATGCAGATGCCGGTGCGCCGCTGTGAGGTGACCATCCGCAACGACTCGAGAATGCGCATGCACTCTCGCGCTACTCCACGCGAGACGGAGTAGCGCTGTTGCAGTTCATCGAGCGTCAGTATCGACTCGGCCGGCAATTCGCCGCTGACGATGTCAGAACCCAACTCGTCGAGAACCGCCGAGTGCAGGGTCGAGGCCGACATGTGATCACCCTATTCAGAGTCCGGTCCGGCCGGGCCGGACGACGTTACGCCAGGGCTCGGCGCCCAGCAGAGCTGCCGCGTTGTGGGCGATGAGCTCGGCATATCCGCGCGGGCGACCGCCTGCAGCGTGGGGGCTGATGATGACGTTCGGCAGCGTCCACAGCGGTGAACCAGCGGGCAGCGGCTCGGTCTCGAACACGTCCAGTGCGGCACCGCCCAGGGCTCCCCGGCGCAGCGTTTCGGCCAGTGCCTGTTCGTCGACGGTGCTGCCGCGTCCGACGTTGACCAACCACGCGGTGCGGTGAAGCCGGGCCAGACGTTCTGCGCTGAGTGCATGCCGGGTGGCATCCGAACCCGGCAGGATCATGATCAACAAATCTGTGTCCGGGAGTAGGGCATCCAGCCCGGCTTCGTCGACGACGGGGAAGCCGTCGCGTTCCCCCGCCGAGCGCGCCACGCCGGTGACGTGCGCGCCAAGCATGCGCAGGTACGGCGCCAGAGTCCGGCCGATGCCCCCAAAGCCCCAGATGACGCAGCGGGCGCCGGCCAGCGTGGTGAGTTCGCGAGAGTTGTCGAGGTCTTGCAGCCCACCGCGGTCGCTCCATTCGCCTCGGCGTTGGGCGTCGACCAGGAGGTCCAGCCGCCGAGCCGCCGCCAGACACAAGGCCAGAGCGTGCTCGGCCACCGTCGCGTCGTGCAACGTGGCCCCGTTGCATATCGTGACCGCCGGGCCGAAGCCGGCCGCCGTCACCGGCTCGTATCCGGCGCCGAGCGTCTGCACCCAACGCAGCCGGGGCAGCCGGTCGACGGCGGCACGAATCCACTGCGCGCTCGCCCCCCACAGCACCAGGCCCTCAGCGTTGCTCGCGGAGTCCGGCACCGGCGCTGCCGGGTCGTACGACACCGCGCGGACACCGTCCGGCAGCGGGATCGCGGTGTCGATCGTCGTGGGCAGCAAGATTTCAGCAGCTGCGGTCATGATCAGTCCTCCGCCTCGAGCGCTTGACGGCGTTGCCGGACCATCGGCAACGCCGTGCTGACCAGTACGGCGATCGCAGCAACGAGCAACACGATCGCCGTCGGCGAGGAGACGAAGATGTCGAAGCCGCCATCGGAAAGTACCAGGGACCGGCGGAAGTTCGTTTCGAAGATCGGGCCCAGGATGAACGCGAGAACGATCGGTGCGGGCGGCACGCCGATGCGCCGGAGCAGATAGCCGGCGAGACCCGCTGCGACCATGACACCGACGTCGAAGGTGTTGCCGTTGATGCTGTAAGCCCCGACGATCAGGATCGCCACGGTCAGGGTGGCCATCACGGCAGGTGGAATCCGCGCGATCCGCACGAACACCGGCAGCAGCGGGATGTTCATGATCAGCAGGATGAGGTTACCGACGACCATCGAGCCCACGACGCCCCAGAAGATGTCGGGGTGGTCGGAGATCAGCGCCGGCCCCGGGGTCACGCCCTGGATCAGCAGCGCACCGAAGATGACGGCCAGGACGCCGTTGGGCGGGAAGCCCAGCGTGAGCAGCGGGATGAACGTGGAGATGCTGGCCGCGTTGTTCGCGGTCTCCGGACCGGACACCGCTTCGGGTGCGCCGTGACCGAACCGTTCCGGGCGCCGCGAAACCTTGCGCTCGGTGCCATAGGACACCAGGGACGCCAGTACTCCCCCGCCGCCCGGGACGAGGCCGAGCCCGGTGCCGATGATCGAGCCGCGGCCGATGGCGCCGGCGTTGTCCCGTAGATCGCGGCCGGTGGGCAGGACCCGGCCGACCTGACGGATCGTGGACTCGCCTCGGCGGTTGTCGACGATGTTGACCAGGATCTCGCTCAGCCCGAACAGCCCCATGATCACCGCGACGACGTCGATGCCGCTCATGAGTTCAGGCACGCCGAAGGCCCATCGGCTCGAGCCGGTCATCGGGTCCTGCCCGATCGAGGCCAGCAGCAGGCCGATGCCCACCGCCACCAGCGATTTCGCCATCGTCCCCGCGGAGGTGTAGGCGACCAGGATCAGTCCGAGAAACGCCAGAACGGCATACTCCGGCGAGCCGAAGTTCAACGCGAAGTCGGCCAGCGCCGGCGCGAACAACACGAGGCAACAGGTGGCGATGAGGCCGCCGACGAACGACCCGATGGCGGCCAGCCCCAATGCCCGGCCGGCCTGGCCCTGCTTGGCCATCTCGTGGCCGTCGATGGTGCTGACCACCGAGGCGGCCTCGCCGGGGATACGGAGCAGAACCGAGGTGATCGTCCCGCCGTACATGGCGCCGTAGTAGACCCCCGCAAGCAGGATGACCGCCGTGGACGGCTCCAGGCCGAACGTGATCGGCAGCAGCAGGGCGACCGTCGGTGCCGGGCCGAGCCCGGGCAGGACACCGACCATCATGCCGACGGACACCCCGAGGAGCACGAACAGCAGATTCTCGGCACCGAGGGCGAGTTGCAGTCCGTCGAGCAGGTTCTGGAGTACGTCCATGGTTACCGGATCCCGGTGAGTGTGCCCAGGGGAAAGGGCACGTGGAGCAGCTCGATGAAGATGATCACGATGCCTGCCGTGATCGCTCCTGCGCCGATCACGCTGAACAGCGGGCGCGTTCTGGTGATCACGAGGAACCAGTAGAGGCAGACGAGTGCCGTGGTCACGGTGAGCCCCAACAGGGTCAGCAACGACGGCGTCAGGGCGAGCAGCGGCACGGCCAACGCGACAGCGGCAGCATCAGCCCGGGTGATGCGGCTGACACCGTCCACGGCGATACGCGGATTCACCAATGCGACCACCACGAGCATCAAGGTGGCCACCGAGACACAGCCGATCCAGAAGCCCGGCGCAGGCCGGGCCGGCGTACCGAAGTCCAACGTCGTGAACGCCCCGATGGTGGTGACGGTGGCCAGGGCGGTCAGGACGGCGAAGCCGATCCGGCCGAACCTGAGGTCGGCCGGGTCCACGGTGGTGTCAGCCGCGGCGGCCATGTCAGCTTTGGCCCTCGGCATAGTCCGCAGCCGCTTGCTGCAGCAGGTCGGCGACCTCGTCACCGTCGATGAACGAGCTGGGCGCCACGCTCTCACCGAGTCCGTCGACGACCTCCTCGGAGGTCATGCAGGTTTCCATCGCTTCCTCGAGGACCTCGACGACCTCGTCCGGCGTGTCGGGCTGGGTGGCGAGGAACCAGAACGAGTCGGCGTACGGCAGGTCGGAGTACCCGAGAGACTCCAGCGTCGGCACGTCCGGCATGGTCTCGATCGGCTCGGTGATCGCCGTGGCGAGGACCCGGACCTCACCGGATTCCACCCGGGGCAGCACCACACCGGAATCCGCCGACATGTATCCCGCTTGGACCTCGCCGGAGAGCACAGCGTTCATGGTGCCGCCGTTGCCGTCGAACGGGACCGGCTCGATACCCAACTGCGTGGAGGCGATCAGCGCGTTCGCAGAGATGCCAGGCACGCTGGTCGTGCCCGGAACACCGAGCATGACTGTGCCCGATTCGGCGGCGGCGAAGAAATCCTCCGCCGTCTGGAACGGCGATTCCGCGGGAACCACCAGGACGATCGGGGCGGTACCGATCATGCCGAGCGGACGGAAGCTGTCGGCGTCGAACCCGACATCACCTTCCAGGATGGGCGGCAAGACGGCGTTGGCCGCGGTGGTCGAGACCAAGGTGTAGCCGTCCGGTTCGGCATTGGCGAACACGCCGTTGCCCACCGCGCCGGACCCACCTTCGCGGTTCTCCACCACGACGGTGGTGTCGAGCTCCTTCTCCAGGCACGGCGTCAGGATGCGCGTCGACAGGTCGGTGGACGAGCCCGCCGGCACGGGGACGATCACGCTGATCGACCGGGACGGGTAGGAGTCGGAGGCAGCTTCCTCGGTCAGTGAGCAGCCGGTGACCAGCAGCATGCCGGCGGCCGCTGCGGCCGGAATCGAAAGCTTCATGGTTCGGGCCTTCCTGAGGTCGGGGGCGTGCCGGAGCGTCACGCGGTCATTTCGATACGCCCGGGGGAAATACATAGGTGTCGATGTCGGGGATCCGCGGCAACCATTGCTCCGCCCAGCGCCGTTCGATGCCGTCGCGCCAGGTGGTGGCCGCCGCGGTCAGCTCAGCGACCAGGTCAGGGTGGTCGCCAGCCAGGTTCACCGATTCGCCGGGGTCGTCGGCGAGGTCGGCGAGGAACACCGGGTCCGCCGGTGGAAGTCCTTCTTCGAGCTGGCCGTCGAGGACGAGCTTCCACCGGCCGCGCCGGACGGCGGTCTGGCCGCCCTGCTCCCAGAAGATGTCCTCGTGCGGTGACGGGGCACCGTCGGTCAGTACGGGTAACACGTCATGACCGTCCAGCTCGTAGCTGCCCGGGTCGCCTCCGGCCGCGGCCAGCACGGTCGGGAACAGATCCATCGCCGCCAGCGGCTCGCTGATGACCTGCCCGGGGCGGATCGCGGCCGGCCAGCTGACGATGCCTGGCACCCTGATGCCGCCCTCGAACAGGCTGAACTTGTGGCCCTTGAGGCCGCCGGAGCTGCTGGCCCGGAACGGGGTTTGGGTTCCGTCCAGCCAGTTGCGGATCTCGCGCGACGGGCCGTTGTCGGACATGTAGAAGACCAGGGTGTTCTCCCGGAGGCCTTGCCGGGTGAGCTCGTCCAGGACGCTGCCGACCGCGTCGTCCAACGCGCTGATCATCGCCGCCATGATCATTTGGTCCCATGGCAGGTGAGCGAAGCGTTCCTTGTACTTCGCCGGTGCGTGCAGGGGATAGTGGGGAGCGTTGAACGGCACGTAGAGGAAGAAGGGCTCGGCCTTGTCCGCCGCGTGGCGCACGGCCGTGGTAGCGCGATCGGCGATGAGGTCGGTGAGGTACTCGCCGTCGAGGTAGATCTCCTCGCCGTTCTCCCACAGGTCGTGCAACGGCGTGCCCACGTAGGTCTCACCGTTAATCGTGACCCGGCGGTTGTTCGGGCTGTAGTGGATATGCGAGTAGTAGTCCACCGCGCCAGCCAGGTGCCCGAACGTGCGGTCGAAGCCGTGTGCCTCCGGCCGCGACTC
>JAJYTA010000306.1 GCA_021793295.1 Actinomycetes bacterium | reverse complement strand
TCGCAGCGCGCGTCGACGACCTGCTCAATCTCGTCCCTGCCCGGATGACCGGCGTGGGCCTGGCGATGCCGGGCGTGCGGCTGGCCACGCTGCGCCGCGAAGCAGCCAGGACGCCATCGCCGAACGCAGGCTGGCCGATGGCGGCGCTGGCGTTGCGGTTGGGGGTGCGCCTGGACAAGCCCGGCAGCTACGTCCTGGCCCGTCACCGGCCGTCCCCGACGCCGGCGGACACCGATACAGCGCTGCGGCTCGTTCGACGTCGCGGCGTGGCGCTGGCCGGCGGGATGGCCGTCGTCGCGGCCGTGCGGGCGGCCGTCGGGGCCTGGTGGCGCCGATGACCGCGATCATGATCCAAGGCTGCACCAGTTGGGCGGGCAAGAGCCTGCTGACCACCGCGCTGTGCCGCTGGCTGGCCCGGCAGGGCATGAGCGTCGCGCCGTTCAAGGCGCAGAACATGTCGAACAACGCGCGCGTCGTGGACGGCGGCGAGATCGGCGTCGCCCAGTGGCTACAAGCGCGTGCCGCCGGTGTGAAACCCGACGTTCGGATGAACCCGATTTTGCTCAAACCGGAAGCGGGCGGCAGCCAGGTGGTCCGCCTCGGTCAGGTCGACCACGAGCTGTCGCGCCGTCCGTGGCGGTCGCGGAGCCGGGCGCTGTGGCCCGTCGTCGAGAACGCGCTCGCCGATCTGCTCGACGAGTTCGACGTGGTGGTCATCGAAGGGGCGGGCAGCCCGGCGGAGATCAACCTCGCCGCTGACGACATCGTCAACATGCGGGTGGCCGAACGCGCCGACGCCGCGGTGTTGCTGGCCGTCGACATCGATCGCGGCGGAGCGTTTGCGCACCTGTACGGCACGTGGTCGCTGCTGCCCGAGCGTCAACGGGCCCGGATCGCCGGTTTCGTGCTCAACCGGTTCCGCGGCGATGCCCGGCTGTTGCCGCCGGCGCCGGAGCAGCTCGAGCGGTTGACCGGGGTGCCGACCATCGGCGTCGTGCCGATGCTGCGCCACGATCTGCCCGACGAGGACGGCGCCGCACTGCACGACACGTCGGCGCGGCCCGACGGGCCTACCGTCGCCGTCGTGCGCTACCCAGCGGCCTCCAACCTGGACGAGTTCGTCCCACTCGAGCAGGTGGCCGACGTCCGGTGGGCCCGCGAGCCGGCGGCGCTGCACGGGGCGTCGATGGTGATCCTGCCCGGGTCGAAGCACGTGGCTGCCGACCTCGCCTGGTTGCGGCGAACCGGGCTCGACGACGCGGTGCGCACCGCTGCCGGTGCCGGCGTGTCCGTCCTCGGTGTCTGCGGCGGGCTGCAGCTGCTGGGAACCAGCCTGGACGACCCGCACGGTGTGGACGGCTCCGGGCCTGCGCTCGGGCTCTTGCCGCTGGCCACGACATTCGCGGCGGACAAGATCGTGCGGCAGCGGGGCGCGCGGATCCCGGCCGGGTTGGCACCACCGTGGCACGGGCTGGCCGGCCTGGACGTCGACGGTTACGAGATCCGGCACGGACGCACCGACGTGCACGGTCACGTGGACGTCGCCACCGCGGACGCGCTGGTGGTCGCGCACGGCAACGTCGCCGGCTGGTACCTGCACGGACTGCTCGAGGACCCGGCGGTCCTGGAGGCGCTGTTCGGCCATCGGCCCCGGCGCACGGCGGACGACACGTACGACCTGCTGGCCGACGCCGTCGGCGAGCACCTCGATACCGATTTCCTTCGACGATTGGTGAAATGATCATGAGTGACGCGCCCCGGACCGAACGCCCGCCCCGGCCGGAACGGGTCAACGTCGCCTCCGTGGTGATGGTCAACACCGGCCACGGCAAGGGCAAGTCCACCGCGGCGTTCGGGGTCGCGATGCGCTCGCTGGCGCGCAAGTGGAACGTCGCCGTCGTGCAGTTCATCAAGTCCGGCAAGTGGCGAACCGGCGAAGAGGCGATCCTGCGCGAGCTCGGCGCGGACTGGTGGACGCTCGGCGACGGGTTCTCGTGGGAGTCCAAAGACATCGACGAGTCGCAAGCCCGCGCCGTCGAGGCGTGGCGGCACACCCGGAACCTCCTGGCTAACGGTGAGCACCAGTTCGTCTTGCTTGACGAGATCACCTACCCGATGAACTGGGGCTGGATCGACACCGACGAGGTCGTGGACGCGATCCGCGGCCGGGTCGAGACCGTCAACGTCATGTGTACCGGCCGGGACGCCCCAGCGGCGTTGGTCGATCTGGCCGACACCGTCACCGAGATGCGCAAGGTGTCCCACGCCTACGACCGCGGCATCTTCGCCCGTCGCGGCATCGACTACTGATGTCGGCGGTTCGCGGGCTGCGTGCGGCCATCGGGTTCCTCACGCGCATCCCGGTGGGACGTATCGATCCACCGGATGCCGGCCTTTCCCGGTCCACCATGTGGTACCCGCTGGTCGGCGCGATCGTGGCAGCGGTGGGCGTCGCCACGTGGTGGGTCGGCACGACGACGCTGGGCCCCGCCGCTGGCGCCGTGCTGAGCGTCGTGGCGACGGTGTTGGTCACCGGCGCCTTCCACGAGGACGGGTTGGCCGACACCGCGGACGGGTTGTGGGGCGGCGCGACCGTCGACCGGCGGCTCGAGATCATGCGCGACAGCCGGATGGGCACTTACGGCATCGTCGCCCTGGTCAGTGACCTCCTCCTGCGCGTGGCGATCCTGCTCGGCTTCGGTGCCGGCGACCTGGCCGACGTGGCTCGGGTGCTCGTGGCCGGTCACGTCGTGGGCCGGGCGTCGCCGTTGGTGCTCGAACTCGCGCTGCCGCAAGTCCGGCCGGACAGCAAGAGCGCGCACCTGTACCCGGTGGGACCGGCCGGCATGGCCGTGGCCAACGGCACCGTCGGCGTGGCGGTCGT
>JAJYTA010000305.1 GCA_021793295.1 Actinomycetes bacterium | reverse complement strand
GCTGATCGCAGCGCCGGTCGCATTCCTCGGTGGGATGTCGCGTGCGGCGAAGGCGGGCGTCATCGTCAAGGGCGGCGCGGTGATGGAGCAGTTGGCGCGGGTGCGCTCGGCGGCGTTCGACAAGACCGGGACCCTCACCCAGGGGCGACCTCAGTTGGTGGCCGTCCGCGCCGAGCCCGGCTTCCACGCCGACGACGTTCTCGCGCTGGCGGCGTCGGCCGAGCAGTACTCGAGCCACGTGCTCGCTGCGAGCATCCATCGCGCGGCGACCGAACGAGAACTGCCGATCCGTCCGGCCGAGGCGGCCGACGAGGTGGCGACGAACGGCGTCGTCGCGACGATCGGCGGCCGGCAGGTGGTGGTGGGCAAGCCGGCCTACGTCGCCTCGCTGGCTCCGGACACGCGGCGGGTGGAGCTGCGCTCGGGTGAGACTGCGGCGTACGTCGCCGTCGACGGCCGGTTCGCGGGCGTGTTGGTCCTGGCCGACCATGCGCGACCGGAGTCGCCGGCGGTGGTGACGTGGTTGCGTGCGCACGGTGTGCGGCGCGTCGCGATGCTCACCGGTGACACGCAGGACACCGCCGCGGCGATCGCGGCCGACGTCGGGATCACCGAGGTGCATGCCGAGCTGCTGCCACCGGACAAGGTCCAGGTGGCCGCGCGGCTGCGCCCGCGCCCGGTGCTCGTCATCGGCGACGGCGTCAACGACGCCCCGATGCTCGCCGCCGCCGATGTCGGGATCGCGATGGGTGCGCGCGGTGCGACGGCAGCCGGCGGTGCCGCTGACGCGGTGCTCTTACAGGACTCGGTCACCGGGGTCGCCGATGCGGTGTCGTTGGGCAAGCACACCTTGCGTACCGCTTATGTCGCGATCTGGATCGGCATCGCGTTGAGCGTGGGCCTGATGCTGGTGGCCACGACCGGCGCCATTCCCGCGGTGGCCGGCGCGCTCACCCAGGAACTGGTCGACCTGGCCACTATCGGGTACGCGCTGCGGGCGTTGGCCGGACCGTTGGCGCGGTTGCCGGAGGGGCCAGGCGTGAGCACCCGGTTGGCGTCGCAAGGTGCACTGCCCGGCCGAGGCGAGCTGGGCTAGTACTACTCACGGCCAGCACGTGACGCTGAGGTCAGGAAAGTACGGCGGCCAGGATGACGGCCAGGGCTCCTGCGGTCATCAGCAACACGCTGATGAGCCGGTACAACCCATCCGGGTCGAGCATCGAACGCCGCAGCGGGCGCAGTGGGTGCAGCAAGTTGGCTGTTTGAGACACGTGAACCTCCCGCACTGGCGAATCCGATGACCGAACGTCGCTTTCCGACCCGGCCGCATCGCTGCGGCCTTGCCTACCTGAACACAGAGCCGACCGCTCGTCAAACGCCGACATCTTCGGACAATTCACTGAAACGTTCCACCCGAACCGCCGCAACGTCGGCACGGATGGCGTCCGCGGCTGTGACCTCGACATGCGCTCACATCCGGGCCATTCGCCCGGAGCCGAAAGAACATAATTCTCACGACCTCGGCTGCTTTACCACAACTCAAGCAGACTTTTCAGCCAAGCACGGCAGAAGAAAATGGAAAGCGCTAACCCGGTTGATCACGGAACGATAACGTGCTGTGGTGGGAGACGTGGTCAAGCAATCGCCACGCCGTTCCGTTCTGGAGAGGTGCTGGCCATGTCCACTCAGGTTCTTCCCTCGTCGACCACATCGGCCCGGGCAGCTGCCCGCGACGACCGCAGGCGCTCGACAGCTAGCCTCCTCCGCGCTGCGGCCCAGGCAGAGCAGCCAGAACATGATCGCCTCATCAACGAGGCCGTGCTGCTCAACATGGGTCTCGCCGAATCGATCGCCCGCCGGTACACCCACCGTGGCATCGACTATGACGACCTCGTCCAGGTCGCCTACCTGGGGCTGGTGAATGCGGCCCGCCGATACGATCCCGACCGCGGCAAGGACTTCGTCTCGTTCGCCGTGCCGACGATCACCGGAGAGGTCAAGCGGTACTTCCGCGACCACGGGTGGACGATCCGCCCACCGCGGGGCGTCCAAGAGCTCAAGATCGAGCTGGCGAACGCCAAGGCGGAGCTCGCCCAACAGTACGGGCGAACGCCCAGCACCACCGACCTGGCCGAGTATTTGCACGTCGACGCAGGCGAAATCGCCGAGGCCGAAGCATCCAGCGAATGCTTCGCCCCCGCATCCATCGACTACCAAGGCCCTGAGGGCGACGACCCGCCGCTGGCCGAGGCGCTGGGCCACGACGACGCCGGCTACAGGCGCAGCGAAGCCATCACCACCCTCGGCCGGGCCTGCCGTCGCCTCGGCGAACGTGACCGGGCGATCGTCGGCATGCGCTACTTCCACGGATGGACCCAGCGCGAGATCGCTCAGCGCATCGGCATCAGTCAGATGCAGGTCTCACGCCTGCTCTCCCGCATCCACCGCGACCTACGAGACGAGATCGCCGAGGCTTGAAGCGCCGGTGAACGCGTCCCGCCGGCCGGCGTTCACGCCACCGGCGGGTACGTGACTCGCGCGTCGTCGTTCACGACCGGCACGGCGCCCCATTGCCCGAGCTCATGGCGCCGCGGCTGAGCGTCGACGCTCAGGTGCCATACCGTCCATCCCTGCGCGGTGAGGGTGTTCGCGATGAGCATGCGATGACAGCGCCATGGCATCGGCTCGCCACACATGATCACGACGCGGTGCGCCGTGGCCAACGCAGCGAGCTGCTCGATCCCCTGCTGATAGGCCTGGCTGAGGGTGTAGTCCGCATAGTTCTTGAACGCGGGCTGCTGCCAACCGGCGTTGATGCTGTGATCCACGTCCTGACGACCGCGCCGGCCGCCCAGCTCAGGCACATGGCGGTAGGCGATGCCGGCCC
>JAJYTA010000004.1 GCA_021793295.1 Actinomycetes bacterium | reverse complement strand
TGAGCGCTCACAACACGTCAGTCAAGAGGGCCACGAGACTCACGAAAACTGCCCGGGACGGTCTCGGTGTAGAAAGCCGTCGATCCGGAACGCGACATCATCGTTGACGGGAGCGGTGAAACTGAGCAGATCCACGCCGGCGTCCTCGATGCGTGCCTCGTTCGTGTCGAGCATCGTGAGTTGGTCGTCGACCGGAACGCCGCCGAGGCGAAAAGCGTCGCCTGATTCAAGTCGTAGGCGTAGTCGTAACGGACGAACACGATTCCGGGGTCGTGCCGCGCGCTGCGGACGACCAACCCGGGCATGCTGAACTGCGGGGCACCCGTTCGAGTGCTCTCGACTCAGCCGGGGACGGCATCGGCCGCACCCCACCTGCTGCTGCTCAGGAGGATGTCGAGCTTCAGAGCGTCGGGGTAGGAACCGGACGAGGCCGCGATCACGACGATCCCGGTGGGCGTCCGGGGAACGCCGCCGTCAGATGGTCGAGAGCGGCGGTGCCGTTGACGAATCCCGTGTACTCGACGGTGAGATCCGGGAAGAGCGCCACCTTCTCCGGGTAGCCCTCGCGCCGACGAAGCCATCGAGTACTCGAACCTACGGAGCTCCATCCCACGTCGGCATCTCACGGCACTTGCCGAGCTGCTTGGTGGAGTAGCCGTTCAAGCGCAGGCGGAGACCTCGGTGATCGTCGCCCCGGCTGGAAACGCCGGCGTGGATACGGCGCGCCCGGTCAGGCGACGTCAGCGGCCGGCGAGCTCCGGCACGGCAGACATCAGCACCTCGCGAACGCGCTCGTTGTTCGTACGAAACACCTCGAACACCGCGTCTTGGGTGACCGGTTCGATCGTGGGGTCGTCGTCGAGCCCGGCGTCGTAGTCGGTGACCAGCGCCATGCCGCCGTAGCCGATGCCGGCCTCGCGCGCGAGAGCTGCCTCCGGATACTGGGTCATGTTGACCACGTGCCATCCCGCGCTGCGGTGCCAGGCCGATTCCGCCCGGGTGGAGAACCGCGGACCGTTGACGACCACCACGGTGCCGCCGTCGTGAACCGGCACGCCCGTGCGTCGCGCCGCGGCGAGCAGGGTCTGGCGCACGCCGGCGTCGTACGGGTCAGCCAGCGAGATGTGCTGTGGCCCCTCGTCGAAGTGGTCGTAGAAGGTGTCGGGGCGGCCCGACGTCCGGTCGACGAGCTGATCGACGACGACGAAGTCACCGGGGCGGATCTCCGGGCGCAGCGAACCGGCGGCGAACGGAGCGAGGAGCGTGTGCACCCCCAATTGCCGCATCGCATCGACGTTGGCGCGGTAGTTCACCCGGTGCGGGGGCCACTCGTGGTGAGGGCCGTGCCGGGGTAGGAACGCCACCCGTACGTCGTCGATCGAGCCGATCGTGACCGGCCCGGACGGCGAACCCCATGCGGTGTCGACGGTGACGGTTTCCACGTCGGACAGGAACGTGTAGAAACCGGAGCCGCCGAAGACACCGATCTCGGCCTTGTGCGCCTCGTTCACGGGTGCTCCTCTCGCACGCTGCGTTGCGCCTCCATCAGACGTCGGCGCATGTCGAAGACCGCCTGGGCGGTGCCCCGGACGGTCCCGGTGACCTTGCTCCGCCCCGTTCGCGCGTAGTACGGGACCGGCCGTTCGGCGATCCGCCAGCCCGCCCTGGCGGCGCGCAGCACCATCTCCAGCGGCCACCCGGACCGGCGGTCGGTCAGCTCGAGGTCGAGGAGATCGGCCCGCCGTGCGGCGCGCATCGGTCCGATGTCACTCAGCCGCGCACCGGTCAGGCGCGCGACCCGACGAGCCAGATAGCGATTGGCCACCAGAGCATGAAGCGGCAGCGCGCCGCGCTCGCCGCGCCGGGCACCCAGGACGAGATCAGCCTCGCCCTCGGTGACCGGATCGGCGACCGACGGGAGATCTCGCGGGTCGAGCGATGCGTCGCAGTCCATGAAGCACACCACCGTCGAACTCGCGGCGACCAGTCCGGTGTAACACGCCGCGCCGAATCCGCGCCGTGATTCATGCACGACCTGCGCTCCGGCAGCAGCTGCGACCTGTGCCGACCCGTCCGACGAACCGTTGTCGACGACGAGGGCGCGGTACCCGGGCGGCATCCTCGACACCACCCACGGAATCGCTTCGGCCTCGTCGAGAACCGGCAAGATCACGTCGATCATCGTGTCCGCCTCCGCAACCTCGCGAACCACCGGCCGTCGGCGACGTGCCATCCGGTCAACCGAAGTCCGGCGGCGCCGGCCAGCCGCGGCGCGTCGTCGGCAGCCACCCACGCCCAGGGAAACCAGCTGGTGGTCTCGCCAGCACGTTCCAGGCGTGCCTCGCCTTCGATGGTCGTCGTGCCCGGGGGATCGGTCTCCACCAGCGCCCGGCCGTCGCGGGCCAGCAGGTCACGCACTCGACTGAACAGGGTCGTCGGACAGCCGCCGATACCGATGTTGCCGTCGAAGAGCAAGACGCTGCGCCATCGGCCCTCACGAGGCAACCGGTCGAAGACCGAGTAGTGCAGGACCTGGGCGCCGCGGGTGCGCGCCCGCCGTACGGCCTGCAACGAGGCGTCGATGCCCATCGCCGGGATACCGAGTTCGCCCAGGGCCACGACGAGCCGACCAGGACCGCAACCCAGGTCGAGCACGGGCCCGTGCAGTGACCGGAGCAGTCCGCGCTCGGCCGGCGTCGCCGGCGCCGTCCAGTCGTCGACCGCCAGCTGCTGGGCCGTGCCGTCACGCCGGCGCAGCACCGTGGTCATCGATTCCCCGTGACCGGACGTACTGGCGGCCGTCATGCCGCACGCGGGAGCATCGCCCGCACGATTCGCGACGTCCGCGTGCCCGGCGCGCTCGCGGCGATCGTGGCCGCGTCACTGGCGGTGTCGAGGTCACGCATCGTCGGCAGCATCCGCACCGCCAGTCCGAGTGCGCGCAGCCGGATGTACTGGTCGAAACCGGTGCGGGCCGTGCTCATCGGCACGCCGTCGAACAAACCCGGCTGGGCCTGGCGCAGTCCCAGCGCCCACCAGCCGCCGTCCTCGGCCAGCCCGAGCAGCGCCTCGTGGTCGTCCAACAAGCCCAGGGCGTGGTCCAGCATGGAAGCGGTCACCTGCGGTGTGTCCATGCCGATCTGCACACCTGGACCGCCGGCGTGATCCCAGGCGGCCTGCAGCCGCGTCGCGAACGATCCGCTCACCTGCGCGACGACGTCGAAACCTGGCGGCAGCCACGGGCCCGGCGGGCCGTCGAGCGCGAGTATCCGCCGCCGCGCGCCGGATGCGGCCACGGCTTCGAGAGTGTCGGCCAGAGCTGCCTCGGCTACTTCGGCGGCCTGGTCCGGAGCGTACGGGGGGCACAGCCGGGTCTTCGATCGCCCGGCCTCGGGGGCCTTCGCCAGCACCAGTACGTGCGAGTCCTTCATGCCCACTGACCGTAGGCAGATACCCGGGCCGTAAACCTTAAAAGCCGCTAAAGACTTCTGACCAGGACCTTGGACGCCGCCGACGAGACGGCTCGACGGTGGCATGGTGGGTGACATGGATACCGCTGCGGGCCCGCGGGTGCTGGTCGTCGACGACGATCCAGCGCTGTCGGACGTGGTCGGCCGTTACCTGCGTCGCGACGGATTCGACGTCGACTTCGCCGCGGACGGCACCTCGGGCCTGGCCCGCGCCCTGCAGTCGTTACCGGACATCGTCGTGCTCGATCTCATGCTGCCGGGTCTCGACGGGCTCGAGGTGTGCCGCCGGCTGCGCCGGGTCGCACCCATCCCCGTGGTCATGCTCACCGCGCTGGGTGAGGAGAACGACCGGATCGCCGGCCTCGAGATCGGCGCGGACGACTACGTCACCAAGCCGTTCTCGCCCCGGGAGCTGTCGGCGCGGGTCAAGGCGGTGCTGCGGCGAGCCGCGGCCGGCGCGGTCGAGGCGTCGTCGGCGCGCACGCTGCTCGGTGCCGGCCTCGAGGTGGACGTCGTCGCCCACCAGGTGCGCCGCGGCGGCGAGACCGTGGCCCTCACGACCAAGGAGTTCGACCTGCTCGTGCACTTCATGACCCATCCGGGACGGGCCTACCGTCGCGAAGAACTGCTCGAAGCCGTGTGGGGGTGGAGTTTCGGCGACACGTCGACGGTCACCGTGCACATCCGCCGGCTTCGCGAGAAGATCGAGCCCGATCCCTCCAACCCGCGGCACCTGGTGACCGTCCGCGGTGTCGGGTACCGGTACCACGCATGAGCGCGCGACAAGGCTGGAGCGTGGCGGTGCTGGCCGCCGGACTCATCGTGGCCGCCGGCATCGCCGCATCGGTCGGGCTGGACACCGGCGACACCATCGTTCTGGTGTCGGTCACCGTGCTGGCCTCCGGCGTGGCCGCCGCGGTCGGAGCCACCGTGCTGCGGGCCATCCGCGGCCGGCCGGTCCGGGCGCAGGCGTTGGTCGTCGCGTTGTCGTCGCTGCTCGTGACGGTCAGCGGCATCGTCGCCTCGGCCTGGGCGATGTTCATCTCGACTCACGACCTGGCCGCGCTGTTCGTGGTGGTGTCGGTGGCCGCGGCGGTCGCCGTCGGCGCGGCTCTGCAACTCGGCGACGACATCGGCACCGGCGCTCGTCAGGTGGTCGACCTCGCCCGGACCATGGTGGACGACCGCCCCGAGGACGCCGACGCCGACGTACAGCTGGGGGCCGCGACCGACGACGTCACCGGCCCGGGTGAGTTGGCCGCACTGGCCCGTGAGCTCGCCGACGTCTCGGCCGAGCTGGACGAGTCCCGCCGCCGGGAGCGCACGCTCGAGGCGTCGCGGCGAGAGCTCATCGCCTGGGTGTCGCACGACCTGCGTAGCCCGCTGGCCACGATCCGCGCGATGGCCGAGGCGCTCGACGACAAGATCGCCGACGACGAAGACACCGTCGCGCGATACCACCGGCAGATCCGCGACGACGCCGAGCGGCTGACGGCGCTGGTCGACGACCTGTTCGAGCTGTCTCGTATCAACAGTGGATCGCTGCGCCTCAGCGACGAGATGGTCGGTCTGGCCGACGTCGTGGCCGATGCCTTGGCCGGTGCCGCCACGCGAGCCTCGGTCAAGGACGTCGAGCTGGTCGAACAGGTGGGTGCGCTGCCCGACGTCGAAGTCTCGGCCCGCGAGTTCACCCGAGCCTTGGACAATCTGCTCGACAACGCGGTGCGGCACACCCCGCCCGGCGGCCGGGTCGTCGTCGAGTCGCGGACCGACCCCGACGGTGTCGTGCTGCAGGTCGTCGATGAGTGCGGCGGCATCCCCGAGACCGAACTGACGCGAGTGTTCGACGTGGCCTTCCGTGGCGACGCGGCGCGCGGCCGGGACGCCGGCGGCGGCGGGCTCGGGCTGGCGATCGTCCGAGGCCTGGTGGAGGCACACTCCGGTTCGGTCGAAGTGGCGAATCGGGACCGGGGTTGCTGCTTCACCATCCGCCTGCCGTCGTGAGGCGCCGAGTCGCCGTCGCGCTGGTCCTCTGGGCAGCGCTGATCCTGATCGCGCGCTACTGGGGTCTCGACGTCGTCCGCGAGGCCGCAGAAGACATCAAGGTCTACGCCGTGCCGTTCTACGGCCGGTGGGAGGCGGAACTGACGTGGCGGCTGGTGGTGCCCGTGGCGATCGGCGCTACCGCGATCGCCGTCCTGCCACCGCTGGCGGCGACGCTGCCCTGGCGTCGTCTGCTCGCGGTCGTGGCTGTGGCCACGGCGGTGTGGAGTCTTGCGCTGGCCGTGGTCGATCCCGGCGACACCGGGTTCGGCGACATCCAGTACGCCTACGCGCAGCACACGCATCTGGTGGACGATGCCGGCGGCCTGGCCGCCTTCCTGGACGGGTACGTGCAGAACCAGGACTCCGTGCCCGTCCACCTCCAGGCACACCCGCCGGGACTGATCACCGCGTTGTGGGCGGCCGAGCAGGCCGGGCTGACCGGACTCGGCTTTCACACCGTGCTGGCGTTGTCCGGCGTGGCCGCCGCGGCGGTCTCGGCGTTGGTGATCACGCGTGAGGTCGCCGGCGACCGGGTGGCTCGTGCTGCGGCGCCGTTCCTGGTGCTCGCCCCGGCCGCGGTCTGGCACACGAACGCCGACGTGGTGTTCGCCGGTGTCGCGTTGACCGGGGTGGCGTTGATCGTGTTGGGAACGGGTCGCCCGGGCCGCGCCGGCGTGCTGTACGCGGTAGGTGGCGGTGCCGTGTTCGGGGTGGCCTTGCTGCTGTCGTTCGGCTTGGCCTTGCTCGCCGTGCCGATCGCGGTGATCGCCGGGTGGCGGCGGCGATGGGCGGTCCTGGCGGCCTGCGCGCTCGCGGGAGCCGCGGTGGTTCTGGCGCCGCTGCTGGTGGGCTACTGGTGGCTGGACGGGCTCGAAGTGACTCAACAGCAGTACTACGCGGGAGTCGGCGCGATTCGTCCACACGACTACTTCGTGGTGGCGAATCTCGCGGTGTTCGCCGTGGCCGTCGGGCCCGCGACGGCGGCCGGTCTGGCGGTCCTGCGTGACCTGCGGACCTGGCTGGTGGTCGGGTCGGGCCTGGCGGTCGTGCTGCTGGCCGACGTGTCCGGGCTGTCCTCGGCCGAGACCGAACGGATCTGGCAGCCGTTCATGCCCCTGGTCCTGGTGGCCGGTGCCGCGGTGGGCGAGCCCGCCCGGACGGCGCGCTGGTGGCTGTCCAGTCAGGTCGTGGTGGCCGTCGCGCTGCAGGCGGCGCTGCGCTCGCCGTGGTGAGACGTTCGACGGAGGAGAGACGATGCGAGTACTCGTGACCGGAGGAGCGGGATTCATCGGCGGGCATGTCGTCGACCTGCTCGTCGACCGTGGCGCCGACGTGGTGGTGGTCGACTCACTCGTGGCGCACGACGAATCACCTGTGTTGCCGTCCGGGGTCGATCTGCGCACCGTGGACATCAACGACGAGGACGCCATGGCGCGAGCCGTCGACGGCGTCGATGCCGTGTGCCACCAGGCTGCGCGCGTCGGCTTGGGGGTGGACCTCGACGACGTGCGCGCCTATGTCGCCGACAACGACCTGGGCACCGCGACGTTGTTGCGTGCGCTGTGGCGGCGCCGCTTCGCCGGCCGGCTGGTGGTGGCGTCGTCGATGGTCGTGTACGGCGAGGGCCGCTACACGTGTGAAACTCACGCAGACACGCGGCCCGGCCCCCGGTCGGCGGCCGACCTCGACGCCGGCCGGTTCGATCCGCCGTGCCCCCAGTGCGGCGCGGCGCTGAGCTGGGCTCGGATCGACGAGGACGCGCCGGCCGACCCGCGCAACGTCTACGCCGCGACCAAGGTGCACACCGAGCACCTGGCCAGTGTGTACGCCCGCGAGACCGGCGCCGCGGTGTGCGCGCTGCGCTACCACAACGTCTACGGCCCGCGGATGCCCCGGGACACGCCCTACGCCGGCGTCGCTTCCCTGTTCCGCAGCGCCCTGGAGGCCGGGTCCGCGCCGAAAGTGTTCGAGGACGGCGGCCAGATGCGCGATTTCGTTCACGTGCGCGACGTCGCCCGCGCCAACGTCCTGGCCCTGGAGTCCTCCTGGACCGGCGCGCTGAACGTGGCCAGCGGGCAGCCGCACAGCGTCCTGGACATGGCTCAGGCGCTGTGCGCCGCCTTCGGTGCCGACGCTCCGGCCGCGCAGGTCACCGGCGAGTACCGGCTGGGCGACGTTCGCCACGTGGTGGCCTCACCGCAGCGGGCGGCCGAGGCCATCGGGTTCGAGGCCGAGATCGGTTTCGCCGAGGGCATCGCCGAGTTCGCTCGAGCGCCGCTGCGGCGTTGAGCGCTGCCGTCAGCGGTGATCGTGCGGGGCGTCGGCCGACCCGGCGCCGGGTCCGAAGACGTCGCGTACGTCCCGCGGCTCGTAGGTCTCGTGGGTGAGTTGCACCGCCGCGATCTGGTCGAGCCGCAGCCACCGCCCGCCTTCGAGCTCGCGGCACCACATCAGCGCGAACCACTGCCCTCGGGAGTGAGCGAAGCCAAGAGACTCGACCTGCAGCGTCAGAGCCGCTGAACCGTCGCCAGGATCGTAGTCGAGCACCACGACGCGACATTCGCGTGCCGCCCGCGTGAGCACGTCGCGAACGGTGTCCTCAGCCGTCGGGGTGGGTTCACCCGGCCGGATCCAGATGCGTTCGGCCACCCGCGCGACCTCGGCCCGCTCGCCCGGGCTCAGCGATCGCAAGATCTTGGACACCGCCCCCCGTCCCGCCGCGGCGAACGGCTGGTCAGGTGTGGCCTGCAGCGCGACCACGACGGCGATCGCCTCGTCGGTGGTGAGCCCACCCGAACCCGCGCCGGGAACGTCGGCGAGGGAGTAGCCGCCCTGCGGACCGCTGGCGGCCTTGATCGGGACACCGGCCTGTTGCAACGCGGTGACGTCGCGCTTGACCGTGCGAGCCGAGACGCCCAGCCGCTCGGCGAGCCACGCCGACGTACGCCCGTCGCCCCCGGCCGCCCGCAACTCCCGGGTCAGCGCGTCCAGACGATCGCTGCGATTGACCGCGCGGCCCAGCGCCTCGGGTACCAATGGACTGGCCGGACGGCGCATCCGGGGCACCGACCGAGCTGTCTGCGCGCGGTCGCGCCGAGCCGTCGCCCCCTGGCTCCCCATCCGGGTCGTCCTTCCCCAACAACTCGCGAGACGTGCGCACGCGAGCCCCCATGATCACCGTCAAGTACAAGCAATAGCAGACCGCGCGCCGTCCACCCAGCAGATTCGCTCCGTGGCGCGAATTCGATGGTGAGGCGGGTCCCTGAGCTACCGTCGTGGGGTGAACACATTGCCGTCCGAAGTGGCCAAGATCGGGCCATATCGCATCGCCGAGCAGATCGGCGAAGGCGGCATGGGCGTGGTGTATCTCGCAACTGCCCCCGACGGGTCGCGGGTCTCGGTCAAGACGTTGCGCCCGTGGCTGGTGGGCGGCACGGACGGACGCCGCCGGTTCGAACGCGAGGTGGCGACGCTGCGGCGCGTCCGCGGCCGGCGCATCGCCGAGGTCATCGACGCCGACATCACCGCCGACCCGCCGTACGTCGTCACGCGCTACGTCGACGGGGTACCGCTGACTCGGCTGGTCGGCGAGTCCGGGCCGCTGCGTGGCCCGGCGCTACTGGACTTGGCGCGCGGACTGCTGGAGGCCCTGCGCAGCGTGCACGCCGCCGGGGTCGTCCACCGCGACGTGAAGCCCGCCAACGTGCTCATGTCAGACGACGGCCCCGTGCTCATCGACTTCGGCATCGCGCACGCCGCTGACGACACCCGGCTCACCGCGACCGGCTTCATCTCCGGAACCCCCGGTTACCTGGCGCCGGAGACCGTCCTCGGCCGCGACCCGACCGCCGCGACCGACCTGCACGGCTGGGCGGCGACCATGGTCTTCGCCGCTACCGGGCGCCCGCCGTACGGCCACGGCCCCGATATCGCGGTCTTCGACCGCGTCCGCCGTGGTGAGCACGACCTCACCGGCGTGGAGCCCGGGCTGGCCGGCGTCCTGTCGAGCGCGCTGCGCGTCGATCCAGCCACCCGGCCGGGCACCGAAGCCGTGCTCACGGCCATCGACGCGCTGGCCCGCCCGGATGCGGCCGAGACGCTCGCCATGCCGCCCGCGCCCCCGGCGGCGGTACCGGCCGAGCGTGCCGCGGACCTGGAGGCCACCGACGAGACCGCCGCCCTCAGGGTCCCGCCGCCCGAGCGGCCCCGCCCGGTCGCGCAACCTCCACCACAGCCGCCGCCTCCTCGGCCGGCAGCCACCGGCGGCGGTCTCGCCCTGGGCGGGCATGCCGCCTCCGTCGTGCTCGCGCTCGGTGGCGTCGTCCTCGTGCTCCTGCTCGGCTGGGCGCCGGTCGTCGGCGCTGCGGCTACCGTCGTGACCTTGCTGGCCGGGCGGACCGGGTGGCGGATCGAACGACGGCTGTACGAGCGGCGCAAGGTGCGGGGTACCCGCCGCAACGATCGCTGGCTGGCGGTGCTGGCCGCGCCGTGGGACGTGCTGGGCGCGGTGCTGCCGGCGCTGGGACAGGCGATCTTCGCGCTGGCCTGCGGGCTGGCCACCGGGTCGCTGGTCGCCTTGTGGGACGGGTCCGGACTACGCGGGCCGTACCTCGCCGGTGCCGTCGTCACCACGGCGCTGGTGTGGTGGGGTCCAGGTGGGGTTCGCAGCCGGCGTGGGCTCAAGATCGCCGTCGAGCCGCTGAATCGCATGCCACGGGCGGTGTGGGCGCCGGTGACCGTCCTCGTGCTCGGGGTGTGCCTGTTGGTGTTGTCGTGGGAGTCTTACGGCGACGTGTGGTGGCCGACGGCCGGTCCGCCCGAATTCCTCCCACTCCCCACATGGTGATCATTTGACGTCAATGGACATGCGTGTCGCGCGTCACACCTGTTCACCGTCTAGCATGCCGTCCGTTCGCTTTGTTTCACGGCATAAGGAGCCTCGTGCGCCTGTCCCCACGCGACAACGCCTTCTTCGACCTGTTCGCCGCGGCCGCACGTAATGTCCGCGACGGCGTCGGATTGCTGTCGGAAGCGCTGGATTCCGGGGCCGACCGGCCGTCTCTCGCCGCCCAGTTGAAGGAGGTGGAACACCAAGGCGACGAACACACCCACGAGATCATCCGGCGGGTGAACTCCACGTTCGTCACCCCCTTCGACCGTGAGGACATCTACCGGCTGGCCAGTGGGCTCGACGACGTCCTCGACGCCGTCGAGGCGGCACTGGACCTGATGGTGCTGTACCGCGTCGTCGAGTTGCCCACCGGCGTCGGCGAACTGGTGGACGTGTTGAACCGGGCGGCCGAACTGACCGCTGATGCCATGCCGCGCCTGCGTACGGCCGGTGAGCTCAGCGATTACTGGATCGAGGTCAACCGGCTGGAGAACCAAGCGGACCAGACCTACCGGCGGCTGCTGGCGACGCTGTTCACCGGTGAGTACGACGCGCTCACGGTGGTCAAACTCAAAGATGTGGTCGACACGATGGAGGCTGCGGTGGACGGCTATGAGACCGTCGCCAACATCGTCGAGCAGATCGCGGTCAAGGGGTCCTGATCCGTGGAGCTCGCGCTCATCCTCGCGGTCATCGTGGTGGCTCTTTCCTTCGACTACACGAATGGATTCCACGACGCCGCAAACGCCATCGCGACATCGGTGTCAACGCTCGCGCTGACCCCGCGGGCGGCATTGATCATGGCCGCCGTGATGAATCTGATCGGGGCATTTCTGGGCACCGGGGTGGCCACCACCATCGGTGAGGGAATCATCGAGGCACCGACCGGTGACGGCGGCTTGTTGGTCGTCTTGTCCGCATTGGTCGGTGCCATCGCCTGGAATCTCATCACCTGGTGGTTCGGTCTGCCATCGTCGTCGTCGCACGCCTTGATCGGCGGGTTGATCGGCGCGGCGCTGGCGTCGCTGAACAACGTGCTCTGGTCGGGGATCGTGGACAAGGTCGTCATCCCGATGATCCTGTCGCCAGTGGTCGGTTTCGTGCTGGCCTTCTTCGTCATGACGGGGATCCAGTGGGCGTTCCGCCGCGCGCACGTCGGCCGGGTCAACCGCGGCTTCCGGATCGCGCAGACAGCCAGCGCCGCCGCCATGGCGCTGGGTCACGGACTGCAGGACGCACAGAAGACGATGGGCGTCATCACACTGGCGCTCGTGGTCGGCGGCTACCAGAGCGGCTTTCACGTCCAGTGGTGGGTGATCGTTCTGGCCGCCACCGCGCTGGCCGCCGGCACCTATGCCGGTGGGTGGCGCATCATGCGGACCCTGGGACGCCGGATCGTCCATCTCGAACCGCCCCACGGATTCGCAGCGGAATCCGTCGCTGCGGGCGTGCTCTACACCACCGCTTTCGCCTTCCACGCCCCTATCTCCACAACCCACACGATCACCTCGGCGGTCATGGGTGTCGGGGCGACCCGCCGGATGTCGGCCGTGCGCTGGGGCGTGGCGGGCAACATCGTCACCGCGTGGGTGCTCACGATCCCGATGGCCGGGCTGGTCGCCGCCTGCTGCTACTGGCTGCTGCACCTGGTGCCCGGACTGAACGCACTCTGAGCGGACTTCCGGCAGCGAATTCCGGAAAACGGCACACACCACTTGTCCGGTTGTGTCAGAGTGCTCCGCGTTGATCCCGAAAACGTGGAGGGCGAATGTCGGGCAAGCTGCGGGCCGGTGCGTTGGCGGCGGTCGTCGGATTGACCGCAGGTGTGCTCGTGCCCGGCGCCGCGATGACGACGGCGAGCGCGGCCACCAGCGAAGAGAGCGTGCGTGACGACGACGGTGACCGGGTGGCGGTCGCGCATTTCAACTCGGGGCTGCACGGCTTCCATACCGGCACGTCCACGACCGGTGTCAACTCTTTCGACGTTCTCGACTGGTGCAACGACGGTCTGGTGGTGGCGCTGACCTGGGACGTCGAAGGCGAGGGCGTCAGCTCCTGGGACGCCGGCGAGGACTGCAGCTGGTTCTTCCCGTTCAAGGCCCACGGCGTGCGGACGGGGCAGGCCTGGGAGCACATCAAGGAGATGGAGTGGTACGTCTGGGTGCACGAGGAGGGCTCGGACCTGCCGGAGTACGGGGGCGAGTTCCAGCAGGACTGGATGGGCAGCTACTCCCACGACCCCGACGCGGAATTCTTCTTCCACACCAGCATCTACATGGACGAGTCGCTGACCGGCAAGGCCGTGACGGCGACGATGTACCCGACCGAAGACGCCGTCCAGCTCGACGGTGACAACGCCGAGGCCATGTGGGACGAGCTGACCTCGCGCACGCCGTTCCCCGACGACCTCACCGAGGACCAGCTCGAATCGCTGTTCAAGCAGCTGTGGTGCCACGCGCAGTATGCGGCCACGCCCATCATCGGTGGCCCCACCTGGGACTTGGAGGCCGACCGGCCCAACATCCCGTGGGAAGACGTCCAAGGCATCGGCGACGTGTACGAACACGAATGCAACTGGGGCGGCGGTGGTGGCGGCGGTTCGAGCCAATGGCCGACCGGCCCGGGTGAGGAGATTCCCGAGGATCTCCTCCCGGTGGTCAACGCAGGCCCGGACGTCAGCGGCGACGAAGGCGCCCCGGTCACGCTGGACGGCTATGCCGCCGACGACCACGGCGTGCCGGACACGCAGTGGACCTACGAACCGCGCGAAGGCGTCGACGAGGGCGCGAGCTGCGAGTTCTCCGACCCCGCGAACCCGAAGACCGACATCACCTGTACCGATGACGGCGAGTTCCTGGTCACTCTCACCGCGGACGACGGCGTGAACCCACCGGTGAGCGACAGCGCGATCGTCACGCTGGACAACGTCGCACCCACGCTGAGCCTGGAGGGTCCGCAGGAGTGGGACCTGTATCGGGTCGAGGACGACGTGGAGATCGCCGCGTCGTTCACCGACCCCGGCGCGAACGACACGCACACCTGCACGGTCACCTGGGACGATGGCAGCGAGTCGGAATTCGAGGCGCAGGACGGCTCGTGCGACGTCGCTCATGCCTTCGATGACGCCGGCATGTACACCGTCGACATCACCGTCACCGATGACGACGGGGGTTCGGACAGCGCCTCGGCCATGGTCGTCGTCTACGACCCCCGGGCCGGCCTGCTCACCGGGGCCGGAACGCTCGACGATGCCGTCTTCGCCGCGGTGGCGAAGTACCCGGCGGCCAGTTCGACCCGGCCGTTGGGGTCCGTTGCGCTGGAGGTCCCGACCGACGACGGGACGCGCACCCTGCTGTCGACGAACCTCGAGTGGCTGGTGATCACGCCGGACGGTAAGGCCGCGGTGAAGGGCGAGTCCGTCGACTACGGGTTCGTCGGCTATGCCGAGGCGGGCCGGTTCCGGGGTGTGGTCTGGCCGTTGGCCGAGGGTGACGTTCCGCCCGAGGAGCCGATGTACGACTCCAGCCCCGGCGCGAGTTGGGACGTCGACGAGGCGGAACCGGCCGAGGTGAGCACCGGAGTGATGATCATCGACTCCGGCTGGATCCCCGGCCTGCCGGAGCTGCCGGAGCAGATCAGCGACATCCTGGACGAGCTGGCCCTGCCTGACCTGGGCTTGGAGCTGCCAGGGCTGCCGCTGTTGCCCGGGCTGCTGTGACAGCTGCGCCGGTGGGCGTCCACCGGCGCAGCTCAGCCGAAGCGGCCGGACACGTAGTCCTCGGTGGCCTGCACGCTCGGGTTGGTGAAGATCTTGGCCGTGTCGTCCATCTCCACCAATCGGCCCGGCTTGCCGGTGCCCTCGATGTTGAAGAACGCGGTGCGGTCGCTGACTCTGGAGGCCTGCTGCATGTTGTGCGTCACGATCACGATCGTGTAGTTCTTCTTCAACTCGCTGATCAGGTCCTCGATGGCCAGCGTCGAGATCGGGTCGAGCGCCGAGCAGGGCTCGTCCATGAGCAGCACATCGGGCTGGACCGCGATGGCCCGCGCGATGCACAGGCGCTGCTGCTGGCCACCGGACAGCCCGGAACCCGGCTTGTCGAGGCGGTCTTTGACCTCGGTCCAGAGGTTGGCCCCGCGCAGGGACTGCTCCACGATCTCGTCGGACTCGGAGCGACGTATCCGAGCGCCGTTCAGCTTGATGCCGGCGAGCACGTTGTCGCGGATGGACATCGTGGGGAACGGGTTCGGTCGTTGGAAGACCATCCCGATCTGACGCCGGACCACGACCGGGTCGACGTCGGCGCCGTACAGGTCCTCGCCGTCGAGCAGGACCTTGCCTTCGACGCGAGCGCCCGGGACGACCTCGTGCATGCGGTTGAGCGTGCGGATGAACGTCGACTTGCCACAACCGGAGGGGCCGATGAAGGCGGTGACCGATCCGGGCTCGATGACCATCGACACGTCCTCGACGGCCTTGAAGGACCCGTAGTAGACGTTGAGATCGCCGACGTCGATCCGGTTGGCGTGAGCGGGCATCGAATTCCTTTACTCAGCGGCTGTTCTTGGGGGCGAAGAGGCGGGCGACCAACCGGGCGACGAGGTTGAGCGCCATGACGATGATCACGAGCGTGAGCGCCGCGGCCCACGCTCGATCAAGGCTGGGCTCGGGTGTCGACCCGGACAGCGGGCGCATCGCCTGGCTGTACACGTAGGCCGGCAGCGACATCATCCAGTCCGCGAACGGGTTGTTGTTGATCGACGACGTGAAGCCGGCGGTGACGATCAGCGGCGCGGTCTCGCCCACCACGCGCGCGATGGCCAGCGTGATACCGCTGGCGATGCCGGAGATCGCCGTCGGCAGCACCACCCGGACCACGGCGCGCCACTTGGGGATGCCGAGCGCGTACGCGGCCTCGCGCAGCTCGTTCGGCACGATGCGCAGCATCTCCTCGCTGGAGCGGACCACCACGGGGATCATCAGCACCGACAGCGCGACGGCGCCGGCGAAGCCGTTACGTGTGCCGACGCCGAACAACACGCCGAACAAGGCCGCGGCGAACAGTCCCGCCACGATGGACGGGATGCCGGTCATGACGTCGACGAAGAACGTGATGGCCCGGGCCAGCCGACCCCGTCCGTACTCGACCAGGTAGATCGAGGCGAGCAGGCCGACCGGGACGGAGATCAGCGTCGCCAGCGCCGTGATGAGGAACGTACCGAGCACGGCGTGGTAGGCACCGCCGATGTACGGCGCGAGGCCTTCGGCGGCCTGTTGATCGTGCAGGCCGGTGACGTTGCGCAACGACGTCGTGAGGAACTCGGCCCCGAACCGAGGCAGCCCATTGGCCAGCACCGACCACACCACCGAGGTCAACGGCACCAGGGCGATGCCGAAGGCGGCGTACACCAGGCTGGTCACCAGTCGGTCGACAGCTTTGCGGCGGCCTTCGACGACACCGGCGGCGATGGTGATCGTGGCCATGTAGGCGAGCAGTGCGCCCACCACGAACGCGGGGACGGAGAACCCGACGGCAGCCGACAGCCCGGCGCCTACGGCGGCCGAGAGCGCCAGCGTGACCGCCGGGGCGTACCGGGGCAGTCGGCGGTGGGTGAGAGTCCCGGTGGCAGTGGCGGGCACAGCGTCGGTGGTCATCAGTTCGCCCCCGAGAACGCTTGGCGACGCGTCACGACCCGGCGAGCAGCCATGTTGACCGCCAACGTGATGACGAACAGCACGAGCCCGGCGGCGATGAGCGTGTTGGTCTTGAGCCCGGCCGACTCCGGGAAGTCCAGCGCGATCTCCGCGGCGATGGTGCTGTTGCCGCTGGTGACCATGGACCAGGTGAAACCGCCGGTCGACAGCACCATCGCCACCGCCATGGTCTCCCCGAGCGCCCGGCCCAGGCCGAGCATCACGCCGCTGATCAGGCCGGGCCGGCCGAACGGGAGCACTGTCATCCGGATCATCTCCCACCGGGTGGCCCCGAGCGCCAGCGCGGCCTCCTGATGCAGCGCCGGTGTCTGCAGGAACACCTCACGGGCGATCGCGGTGATGATGGGCAGGATCATCACCG
Source organism: Actinomycetes bacterium (assembly GCA_021793295.1). Classification (GTDB taxonomy): domain Bacteria; phylum Actinomycetota; class Actinomycetes; order Jiangellales; family Jiangellaceae; genus Haloactinopolyspora. The sequence goes on along the minus strand of JAJYTA010000004.1, from coordinate 48,992 downwards.
CCAGGACGAGCCCGGCGGTCATCAAGGTGCGTCCGGTGGCCGAGGCCGGACCGGTGAACAGCGGGACGAACCCGAGGTGGTCAGCCAACCACTGCCAGGCACCGCGCACGTTCGGTGCCAGCCACTGGATGCCCCACAACCCGTAGACGACGCTCGGGATCGCGGCCAGCAGGTCGACCACGTAGCCCAGCCCCTGCGACAGGCGACGGGGCGCGTAGTGCGAGATGAACAACGCGATACCCAGGGCGAGCGGTGTGGCCACGATCAAGGCGATCAGCGCGGCGGCCAAGGTGCCGAAGACGAGCGGCCAGACGTAGGCGAAGAAGCCTTCGCCGCCTTCGATGTCCGCCGGGTCGGCGCTCAGTGCGGGCAACGACTCGAGGAGCAGGAACGCGGCGACGCCGGCGAGGACGACGAGGATCAGCATGCCGGCACCGCGGGTCGCCCAGGAGAAGTTCCGGTCGCCCGCCCGGTTCTTGGCCGGCGTGCTCGACGCGTTCGGCGGCGTCTGCACGTCTGTGGTGGTGATGGTCACGGTGTCAGCTCCGTATCGCGCCTCGAGCCGGGCGGCCCTGCGGTGATGTCGGGACGCCCGGCGGCGGGACGGCGGTGTGGTGCGATGGGAGGTCAGCCGATCTCGATGGAGTCGATGACGGACTGGACGTCCGCGCGCATCTCGTCGGAGATCGGGGCCGAACCGGCAGCGTCGGCGGCGGCCTGCTGACCCTCTTCGCTGGCCAGGTAGCTGAGGTAGGCCTGGGTCAGCTCGCCGGTCGCGGCGTCGTCGTAGGCCGTGCACGCGACGATGTAGGAGATCAGCACGATCGGGTAGTTGCCCGACTCGGTGGTGTCGCGGGCGAGGTCGACGGCGAAGTCGTTCTCGGCCCGGCCCTCGGCCTGCGGCGAACTGGCGACGACCGCGGCGGCGGCTTCGGCGGAGTATTCGACGAACTCGTCGCCGACGCCGACCGCGACGGTGGTCATGTCGCCGACCGCGGCTGCGCTGGCGTAGCCGATGGTGCCTTCCGCGGCCTCGACGGCCTGGATGACCCCCGGCGTCTGAGCAGCCGCCTCGCCGGACAGCCCGGCCGGCCAATCGCCGCTGACCTCGTGCGGCCAGGCCTGCGGGGCCGCCTTGGACAGGTAGTCGACGAAGTTCTCGGTGGTGCCGGACTCGTCGGAGCGGTGCACCGGGGTGATGGGCAGGTCCGGCAGCGTGACGTCGGGGTTCGACTCGGCGATCGCGGGGTCGTTCCAGGTGGTGATCTGCTCGTCGAAGATCCCGGCGATGACCTCTGGGCGCAGGTTCAGCGTGTCGACGCCGGGCAGGTTGTACGGCAGCGCGATCGGGTCGATGTAGAGCGGCAGGTCGACGGCTGGAGCACCGCACGCTTCCTCGGCGGCGACCAATTCTTCATCGTCGAGGTAGGCATCGGTGCCGGCGAACGGCACCGCGCCGGAGGTGAACTGTTCCCGCCCGGCGCCGGAACCCTCCGGGGCGTAGTTGACGGTCACCCCCGGGTGCTGTTGCTGGAAGCCGGCGATCCACGCCTGCTGGGCAGCCTCCTGGGAGCTGGCGCCGGCACCGTTGAGACTGCCCGACAGGTCGCTGTCGGCCTCGCTGCTGTCAGCTGTGTCACCGGCGTTCTCGGTGTCGTCGGCCGGATTGGTGTCGGGGTCCGAGCCACAGGCGGCCAGCACGAGTGCCGCGGCGCCGGCCACAGCGAGAGGGGCCAGCCCGCGGCGAGCGATGCTGAGGTTCACGTCCGATGTCCTTCCTGGACCTGTGTCGACTGCGTGACACTCGTCAAGCTAAAGAGGCCAGGTGACGCCGTGACCGGCGAAGAGTGAACGCGGAATGAACGGTTGTCGCACAGAATGCGGCACTGCGCCGGCCATGTGCTGACGGTCACGTGAACACCGCAGGTGAACACGTGGCCTGCGGGTTAATCTGGCAGGCTCGCCGGGTCGGCGGCCGGCCTCAGAGCTGGTGGTGGTCCGTGGCGACGACGTCGCCGTCACGGTGGTGGACGACCAGGAAGGCGCCCGGCGACATCGCGGGCGGGGGGTCCACACCGACGGCGTCGAACAGGATCGGGAACAGGGGGCGGTGGGAGCACACGATGACGCCCTCGTCGTCGCGCAACAGCTCGCGTACCAGCGACACCGCGGGATGTGGCGCCTGCGCCTCGGCGTCGGCCAGGCTCGCCTCGGACAGCCGCGGCTCGCGCTCCACCTCGATGCGCAGTTGCCGGGCGAGCGGCAGGACGGTGTCGACGCATCGCACGGTGTCGCTGGCGATGATCCGGCGCGCGCCGAGGGTCATGAGTGGCGCGGTCAACGCCACGGCGTCGGCCGCGCCGCGAGCCGACAGCGGCCGGTCGGAATCCGGGCCGGCCCACTCGTGGCGCCGCTTCGCCTCGGTGTGCCGGACCAGCACCAGGGGCGTGGTCCGGAGCGGGCCGCCGACGGCCGCGGCGACCAGATCGGCGTCGCGCTGGTGGGTGAGCAGGCTGATCGCCTCCGGTACGGCGACGAAGGCGACGTCGTCGATCTCGGCGTCCGGGGCGCGGGGCGGCGCCGACGGGGCCGCCTCGGCCAGCCAGTACGACACCCGTTTCGGCCGGCCGTCGACATCGTAGACCTGCGGGGGCAGCGGCCGGCCGAGAACGACGTCATGGCCGGTCTCCTCCTTCACCTCGCGGACCGCGCAGGCCAGCAGGTGCTCGCCGGCGGCGACCTTGCCCTTGGGCAGCGACCAGTCGTCGTACTTCGGGCGATGGACCAGACACACCTCGATGCCCCGGTCGGCTGTCTCGCGCCACACGAGCGCACCTGCGGCCAAGACGATGCCGCCCGTCGTGGTGCCGGCGGTCATCGCCGCCCGCCGTCCGTCGGCCCCGTTGCTCCCACGGTGCGGCTCACGACGCGCTCCGGCGGCGCCGCTTGCGTTCGATGAGCATCTGCTGCAGGTCGATCAACGGTTCGTTGTCGGGACCGAGGTGCTCGCGTACCCACGACCCGTCCGGTTTCAGGTGCCACGACGCGGTGCCCGGGTCGAAGGCGAGATCGAACAGCCCGGCCAGTTCGCGTAGATGCTCGTGGCGACCCAGCTTGACCAGGACCTCGACCCGGCGATCGAGATTACGGTGCATCAGGTCCGCCGAGCCGATCCAGTACTCCGGATCGCTGCCGTTGTCGAAGGCGAAGATCCGCGAGTGCTCGAGGAACCGGCCCAGGATGCTGCGCACCCGGATGTTCTCCGACAGGCCAGGAACGCCGGCGCGCACGCTGCAGATGCCGCGCACCCAGATGTCGACCGGCACGCCGTGCTCGGACGCCGAGTACAGCGCCTCGACGATCGACTCGTCCACCAGGCTGTTGAGCTTGAACCGGATCCGGGCCGGCCGACCGGCCCGACGATGCTCGATCTCGCGTTCGATCCGCTCGATGATCCCGCTGCGCAAACCCTGCGGGGCCACCAGCAACCGGCGGTACTCCGAGTCGACCGAATAGCCGGACAGCGTGTTGAACAGCAGATTGACGTCCTCGGCCACTTCCGGGTCGGCGGTGAGCAGCCCCAGGTCCTCGTAGCCGCGGGCGGTCTTCGGGTGGTAGTTGCCGGTGCCGATGTGGCTGTAGCGGCGGATGACGCCGCCGGCTTCGTCGCGCACGACCAGGCAGAGCTTGCAGTGCGTCTTGAGCCCGACGATGCCGTAGACGACGTGAACCCCCGCGTGCTCGAGCTTGCGCGCCCACGTGATGTTGGCCTGCTCGTCGAACCGCGCCTTGATCTCGACCAGCGCCAGCACTTGCTTACCGGCCTCGGCGGCGTCCACGAGTGCATCGACGATCGGCGAGTCCCCGCTGGTGCGGTACAGGGTCTGCTTGATCGCCAGCACGCGCGGGTCAGCGGCGGCCTGCTCGATGAAGCGCTGCACGCTGGTGGAGAACGAGTCGTACGGGTGGTGGACGAGCACGTCGCCCTTGGAGATCGCGGCGAACATGTCCGCGGGCAACGCTGACTCGACATCCGGCAGATCGCGGTGCGTGGCGGGCAGGAACGGCCGGTACTTCAGCTCGGCCCGGTCGATGTCGGCGATGTCGTCGAGCCCGGTGAGATCGAGCGGACCCTGCAGCATGAACGTCTCGCCGTCGCTGACCCCCAGCTCTCGCTGCAACAGGTCGAGGACGTGCGGGTCGACGGTCTCCTCGACCTCCAGGCGGACCGCCGGGCCGAAGCGACGGCGCATCAGCTCACGTTCCATCGCGGTCAGCAGATTCTCGGCGTCGTCCTCCTCGACCTCGACGTCCTCGTTCCGGGTGACCCGGAAGGTGTGGTGCTGGAGGACCTGCATGCCGGGGAACAGGTCACCCAGGTGAGCGGCGATGACGTCCTCGAGCGGGACGAATCGCTGATCGGTCACGGGCAGGAAGCGGGCGAAGTTCGGCGGCACCTTGACCCTGGCGAAGTGGTCGGTTCCGGTCCGCGGGTTGCGCACCACCACCGCCAGATTGAGCGAAAGGCCGGAGATGTACGGGAACGGATGGGCCGGGTCGACGGCCAGCGGCGTCAGCACCGGGAAGATCCGCTCGCTGAACAACTGCCGCAGCGCTGGGCGTTCGTCTTCGGCGAGATCGTCCCAGCGGACGATGTCGATGCCCTCGGCGGCCAGAGCTGGCAGAACGTCGGAGCGGAAGCACTTGGTCTGCCGCGCCATCAGCTCGCGCGTTCGCTCCAAGGTGCGTTCGAGGACCTCGCGCGGCATCAGGCCGCTGGCGGCGGGGACGGCCACGCCCGCGGCGATGCGCCGTTTCAGCCCGGCGATGCGCACCATGTAGAACTCGTCGAGGTTGCTGGAGCAGATCGCCAGGTAACGTACCCGCTCGAGCAGGGGCTGATCAGGATCTTCGGCGAGCTCGAGAACCCGGAAGTTGAAGGCGAGCCACGATAGCTCACGATCGAGGTAGCGCTCCTCGGTCTTCGTCAGCTCGGCCATGAAGAAATGCTGGCACGCCCGGGTGAACACTGGGTAGACCCAGACGGTCCCCGTGATGGCGGACCCACAGCTCGGACGACCTTCGCCGCCTGATGACCATCGGTGAAAAATGGCTGTCAGAGGGTAGCCCCCAGCCCCGGTGACGTGGTTATACTCGCCCCGCTCGGTGATCAGCGGACGATGGCCGAGCAGGGGTGGCAGTCCGCCCGTGACACAGCCCGGAGTCGACGTGCGAGGTTGATCGATGTCCAGTGCCGAGTCGGCCGAAGACGGGCCTGCGCCCATGCACATCGACACGACGAAGCCGAGTACGGCCCGCGTGTACGACGCGGCGTTGGGCGGCAAGGACAATTACGCCGTCGACCGCGAGATGTTGGCCCAGCTCAACGCTGCCGCGCCCGAGGTCATGCAGGCGGCGAACGAGAATCGCGCATTCCTGGTGCGGGTGTGCCGCTACCTGGCGAACCAGGTCGGGATCGAGCAGTTCCTGGACTGCGGCTCGGGGTTGCCGACGGCGGAGAACGTGCACCAGGTGGTGCAGCGGATCAATCCGGACGCGCGGGTGGTCTACATCGACAACGACCCCATCGTGCTGGCGCACGGCCGGGCTCTGCTCGAGGAGAACGACCGGACTCATTTCGCCGCGGCGGACATCTTCGACCCGTCGGCGGTCCTCGACAACGAGGTCGTGCAGGCGCACATCGACTTCACCCAGCCCGTGGCGTTCCTCCAGTTGGCGAGCCTGCACTTCTGCGCTGACGACCCGGCCGGGGTCATGCGTCAATACGTCGATGCCCTGCCCTCGGGGTCCTACGTCGCATTCAGCCACGCCTTCGACCCGGAGAACGAGTACCACGAGATGGCCATGGAGGCCGCCGAGGTGATGTCGTCCGGTTCGGCCGGCCGGACGAATTTCCGTACCAGAGCGGAGCTCGAGCCGATCCTCGACGGCCTCGACGTACTCGAGCCAGGCCTGGTCTACGTCGCGGACTGGTGGCCGAGCGGGCCGCGGTTCGGTCCGCTGCTGCCGGTGCAGCATCTCATCGTCGGCGCCCTCGCGCGCAAACCCTGACCAGCGCCTTCGCGCCCAAGTCCGACCAGCCCCTGCGCCGTCCCGGTCACGGATCGGTATCGCCGGCTTGACGGCGAGCCCAGCCGGGTCTTTAAATGTCGGGACATCCCGGAAACGTTTCCAGGGCCGGGATGTCGCCACTGCTGGAAACGTTTCCGAGGAGTTGATCTCGATGCAGCGCCGACGGCCGACGATCCATGAGGTCGCCAAGGTCGCCGGTGTGTCGATCTCCTCGGTGTCGCGCGCACTCAACGGGAACACGTCGAACGCCGAGATGGTCGCCCGGGTCGAGGCGGCGGTGCAGCAACTCGGGTACGTCCCCAGCCAGGTGGCGCAGTCGCTGAAGACGCGCCACACCGCCCAGGTCGCCTTCGCCATGGAGGACATCGGCAACGCCGCCTACTTGGAGATGGTCCGCCAGATCCAGCCGGTCCTGCGCGACGCCGGGTACCGGCTGCTCCTGCACAGCACCGGTGCCGACGTCGAGGACGAGGTCAGCGTGCTGGACAGCCTGAGCCAGAACTACGTCGACGGCCTGATCCTGTGCCCGCTGCGGGTGACCGGGCGCCATGTGGCCGCGCTGCGCGAAACCGCGGTCCCGGTCATCGTGATCGGGCTGCTGCCCGACGACGTGTCGGTCGACAACGTACGCGCCGACTCCCGCGTGGGCGCGCGGATGGCCGTCGAGCACTTGTACGCCGCAGGAGCCCGGCGCATCGCGTTCATCGACGGCCCGATCGACACCGTGCCCGGCGAAGCCCGGTACGCCGGTTACCGTGCCGGGCTCGCCGCCTGCGGGCTGCCTCTCGACGACGACCTGGTGGAGTTCGCCGACTTTCAGTTCGAGTCCGGCCGGCGGGCCGCTCGTGAGGTGCTGACGCGGACCGACGTCGACGCGGTGTTCGGAGCCAACGACCTCATCGCCATGGGCACCCTGCATGCCCTGCGCGAACTCGGCCGGACCGTCCCGGACGACGTGCGCGTCGTCGGCATGGACGACACCACTCTGGCCGCCACCAGCTTCCCGCCATTGTCGAGCGTGTCCCTGGGCTCGGCCGACCGTGGGCGGATCGCCGCGAAGCTCTTGCTCGCTCGGATGAACGGCGACGATTCGCCGCCGGAGCGGGTCACCGTCCCTCCATCGTTGACCATCCGGGAGAGTAGCCGATGACGTCGACGCGTACGCCGACAGTTCGGCCACCGGCACCCGAGCCCACCGCCGCGCAGCCCCGGCGGACGTTCCTCGGGCTGAACCGGGAGGCGCTGTTCCTCGCTGTCCCGGCGCTGATCCCGGTGGTGATCTTCAGCCTGTACCCGCTGCTGCGGGGGATCTACCTCGGTTTCACCGACGCCCGCGCCGGCCGAGACCTGGAGTTCTCGTTCACCGGGCTGGACAACTACGCGACCATGCTCGGGGACTCCTACTTCTGGGAGTCGTTCCGGATCGGCCTGGTCTGGGCGTTCGGGGTGACGATCCTGCAGTTCTTCGCCAGCTTGGGGCTGGCGCTGCTGCTCAATCAGCGAATCCGGATGCGCTGGTTGGCGCGGACGCTCGCCATCGTCCCGTGGGCGATGCCCCAGGTGGTCATCGGCATCATGTGGCGGCTGGTGTATCACCCGAACGCGGGCATCCTGAACAGCGTCCTCAAAGACCTCGGCGTCATCGACTCGAACGTCGAGTGGTTGACGTCGCTGTCGCTGGCGCTGCCCGCGGTCATCGTCGTCGGCGTCTGGGCCGGGATGCCGCAGACCACAGTCGTTCTGCTCGCCGGGCTGCAGAGCGTGCGGACCGAACTGGTCGAGGCGGCGGCCGTGGACGGGGCGAATGCCTGGCAGCGCTTCCGCGCGGTGACCTGGCCCGCGCTGCGGCCGGTGGCGTTCGCGATGACGACGCTGGACTTCATCTGGAACTTCAACTCCTTCGGCCTGGTGTACGTCCTCACCCAGGGCGGTCCCGGCGGCGCCACCCGGCTGCCGTTGCTCTTCGCCTACGAGGAGGCGTTCCGGTACGGCAACTACGCGTACGCGGCGGCGTTGGGCAACGCCATGGTCATCGTCATGGCCGTGTTCGTCGTGCTCTACCTGCGTCGCCGGCTGAAGGAGGCGGACTGAATCATGCGCGTGCTCCGCTCTCTGTCCACCCCCGGCAAGTACGTGGCGCTGATCGCCTACCTGGTCTTTCTCGCCTTCCCGTTGCTGTGGCTGCTCTCCACGGCGTTGAAGACACCACCGGAGATCGCTCGGATCGAGCCCACGATCATCCCGGAGAACCCCACGCTGGAGAACTTCCGGGTCGCCTTCGAGCAGCAACCCATCGCCCGCGCGCTGCTGAACACCGTCGTCGTGGCCGGCACCTCGGCGTTGATCACCGTGGTCCTGTCCATCCCGGCGGCCTACGTGATGGCTCGGTACCGGTCGGCCGTCAGCCGCTTGACGATGCTGTGGGTGCTGCTCAGCCAGCTGTTCCCGTTCATCCTCGTCATCATCCCGCTGTTCCTGGTCCTGCGGAACGCCGGTCTGTACGACACCCAGCTCGGCCTGATCATCGTGTACGTCGTCTGGAGCATGCCGTTCGCGCTGTGGATGCTGCGCAGCTACGTCAGCGGCATTCCGGTCGAGCTCGAGGAGGCGGCGGCGATCGACGGAGCCGGCAAGCTGCGGGCGTTGCGGGAAGTGGTGGCGCCGTTGCTCGTACCGGGTGTGGTGGCCGCGGCGATGTTCGCGTTCGTGTCGGCCTGGAACGAATTCCTGTTCGCGCTGGTGCTCCTGCGCACGCCCGAGCTCCAGACCATTTCGCTGACGCTGGTGAAGTTCATCGGCGCCGACGGGGTCGCCCGGCTCGGTCCGCTCGCCGCGGCCGCGCTGGTGGCGACCATTCCCAGCCTCGTCTTCTTCGCGATCATCCAGCGGCGCCTCGTCGGGGGGCTGCTCGGCGGTGCGGTGAAGTCATGAAGACCTGTCCGTTCGAACCCTCGTTCAGGAGGACAACCGTGAAGAGCATCGTGCGCAGAGCGACCGTCGTGACCGCGGCGATGAGCACCGGTCTTGTGCTCGCGGCCTGCGGCGCCGGAGACAGCTCCGGTACCGATGACGGCCCCGTCCAGCTCACCTTCCAAGCCCTGGCATTCCAGCCGGAATCGATCGAAGCCAACAAGGAGATCATCGAGCAGTGGAACGCCGACCACCCTGACATCCAGGTGGAGTACCTGCAGGGTGACTGGGCGTCGGTGCAAGACCAATTGGTGACGGCGTTCGAAGGCGGCACAGCACCGGATCTGGTGCATTACGAGTCCTCCTACCTGCAGGACTTCGCCGACCGCGGCTGGCTGCTCGACCTCACCGACATGATCTCCGACGAGATGAAGGACGACATCCGCGACGGCGCGTGGGACGCAGTGACCTTCGACGACTCCGTCTACGCGGTGCCGTTCCTGCTCGACGCGCAGGTGATCTTCGCCAACAAGGCGCTGCTCGACCAGGCCGGAATCGAGGTTCCGGCTCCCGACGACCCATGGACCTGGGACGAGTTCGCCGAGATCTCACGCAAGCTCACCGATGCCGACACCTACGGGGTGGCATGGACGCTGAAGGACCCGGCGAACCGCATCCTCAACCTCGCGCTCAACTTCGGCGGGGAGTTCTTCACCGAATCCGACGGCGCCAGCGAGGTGGTGTTCGGTGATGCGGAGAAGGAGGTCCTCCAGCGCATCCACGACCAGTTGTACGTGGACCAGTCCGCCGCTCCCGAAGCCATCGGCATGGGCGGTTCGGACCCGTTGCCCGGCTTCTTCGACGGGCAGTACGCGCTGCTCCCCAAGGGCATCTGGTTCCGTCAGCAGATCATGGACCAGGCGCCGGAGGGCTTCGAATGGGTCACGATCCCGGCCCTGAAGGGCGAGTCGCAGACGCAGGCGGCGGCGCCGCAGACCGTGTCGATCGCGGCGGAGACCGAGCACCCCGAGGAAGCGATGGCCTTCTTGGAGTATCTGCTCAATGCCGAGAACCAGGCGACGCTGGCCAAGGGCGACTGGATGATCCCGGCCAGCGAGGGCGCCGCTGAGAACGAGGTGCTGACCGAGACCCCGGACTGGCCGGTCGCTGCAGCCTCCGGCGCGATCCTCGAGCAGGCGCCGTTCCAGACGGTGCGCGGCTACGAGGAGTGGAAGAACAAGGTCGCCAACCCCGCGATCGAGGAGTTCTTCGCCAACTCGCTGTCGATGGACGACCTCGGCTCGAAGCTCGTCGACGAGGGCAACGCGATCCTCGAGCGATACCAGCGCTGAGGCGGGTGCGAGCATGCGGGAACGAGCGCAAGGGTGCTTGCTCGGGTTGGCCGTGGGCGACGCGATGGGCGCCCCGGCGGAGAACATGACCGCTGCGGCGATCGCCGAGCGGTGGGGCCGGATCGACGGGTTCCTCACCGACGAGCCGGCCGGCACCGACGACACCGAGTACGCGACCTTCAGCGCTCTGCTCCTGCTCACCCACGGACCTGACCTGACCAGCGACCACGTCGCGGATGCCTGGGTGACGCACCTCGCCGACCGGGCGGGCTTCCCGGGCGCCGGATTCAGCGAGCTGGGAACGCTGGAGAACTTGCGCGCCGGAATCCGGCCACCGGCCAGCGGCCGGCACCTGCACTCCTGGAGCGATGGGCTGGCGATGCGCTCAGCGGTCCACGGTGTCTTCGCCGCCGGAGAGCCGGCCGAAGCGGCGCGGCTGGCAGCCGTCGACGGAGCGGTCAGCCACGACGGCGAAGGCATCCACGCGGGCGTCGCGGTCGCCGCCGCGGTGGCGGCGGCGATGGGCGGGGCCGAACCGGGCGAGATCGTCGATCATGCCCGGCGCGCCGTTCCCGCCGACTCCTGGACGGCCCGGTCGCTGGCGGCGTCGGTGGCCCACGCCGGCGACACAGCTGCCCTGCTCGATGCCGTCGTGGTGTCGCAGTACCCGTGGACCGACCTCGGCCCGGAGGCGATCGCGCTGGCGTTCGCGGCCTTCCTCGCCGCCGAGGGCGAGTTCGCCGCGGCCGTCCCGGGTGCGGTGGCGATGGGGCGCGACGCCGACACGACCGCGGCCATCGCCGGCGCCTTGGCGGGTGCTCATGGCGGGCTCGGTGCTGTCCCGGCGGCGTGGCAGGCGCTCATCGGACCGGTGTCCGGCCGGTGCCTGGGGCCGGTGGTGGCCGGATGGCATCCGCTGGACCTCGCTGACCGCCTGACCGAGCGTGCGGGGGTCTCGGCGTGAGCGCTCGGACGGAACCAGATCGGGTCGCCGGGGCCTTGCTCGGGCTGGCCATCGGTGACGCGGCGGGGTGGCCATCGGTGCGGCACCGGGCGCACCTGCTCCCGCCGTGGACTCGTCGCCTGCACCGCGAGCTGGTGGAGTTCTCCGAGACCGAGCAGGTCACGACGCTTCCGGTGCCGTTCTCGTTGAACCAGCCGACGCAGCCGCTGCGACTGGGGCCCAGCGACGACGCGGAATGGGCAGCGTGGACGGCCCGGTGGCTGCTCGACTCCGCCGGGCCGATCACCCGCGCCGGTGTGCACGCGGGCTGGCGCCGAGCCGCGCTGGACGAAGCGTTGCCTCGCGGCCGGATCAGCGTCGCCACCGCAGCCGACTCGCTTCGGCGCGGCATCGATCCGCCCGTCAGCGGGCACGACAACCCGCATCATTTCGACGACGCCGCGGCGATCCGCGCGGTCGCGATCGCCGCGGCCGTTCCGGACCCGGCACGCGCCGCGCAGGTGGCGGGGTGGGACGCCGAAGTGACCAACGCCGACGACGGGGTGGCCGCCGCACAGGTGATCGCCGAGACGGTCGCCCGGCTGATCGCGGGGGAGCCGCTCGTGGCGTCGTGGACCGCTGCTGCGTCCCGGCTCCCGTCGAACGGGCTGCTGGCGGAGACGACCGAACGTGCGCTGGCAGCGACCGCCCGGGCCGGCTCGCCCGCCGAAGCCGTCCCCGCGCTCGCCGAGCTGGTCGATCACGTCTACAGCTACGGCGTGGCAGCGGCCCAAACCGTCCCGGTCGCTCTCGCGTTGGCACAGGTCAACGAGCGATCGCGCGGGGCGCCGATCGACGCGGTGACGGCGGCGGTGTGCCTGCCGGCGCTCGCCGACAGCGCACCGGCGTTGACCGGTGCGCTGGTCGGGGCGGCCTGCGGTGCGGACTCCTGGCCGGCCGGTTGGGTAGCCCGGTGCCGATGGCTGGCGGGGTGTTGCACAGGGGACCTCGCTGGAACAGATCTGGTGAAACTGGCGCGGCAGCTGGCCGCATGGAGGGGAGAGAGCGATTCGTGACCGATAACGCGCTCGTGGACCGCGCGGTCGGCTGCCTGACCGGCGCCGCCGTTGGTGATGCACTCGGGGGAGCGACGGAGGGTTGGTCACCGCAGCAGATCCGGCAGCGCTGGGGCGGCTGGGTGGAGGGCATCGTTCCCCCCTACTTCGAGGACTGGAAGACCGCTCGCCCGATCGCGCCGTACCACAAGGGCGACGGGCACGTCACCGACGACACCCTGATGACCCACCTGCTCGTCGAGGTGTACGAACAGGCCCGTTCCCACCTCAGTGCGTACGACGTGGCGGAGCGTCTGGTGCCGCTGATGATCGGCCGCGAGACGTGGATCCCCGAACTCGAAGCCCGGGCGCTGCCCCTGCAGCGGGTATTCCTCGCCGAGAAGTACATCGCGCTGCGGCTGCACTGGGGGCACGCCGATCCGCGCGAGGCGGGCGTCGGCAATGCGGTGAACTGCGGCGCGGCGATGTACATCGCGCCGGTCGGCATTGTGAACGCCGCCGATCCGGACGGCGCATACGCCGAGGCCATCGATGTCGCCGGCGCGCACCAGTCGTCGTACGGCCGCGAGGCGGCCGGTGTCATGGCGGCCTGTGTCGCCGCTGCCGCCGCACCTCGGGCGACGATCGATGACGTTCTCTCGACCGCCAGCCGGCTGGCCAAGGACGGCACCCGAGCGGCGATCGACGCCGTGCTCGAGGCCACGGCGTCCATCGGGCACTGGACCGAGGCGGTCGAATCGGGCAAGCTCCGGCGGGCCGTCGCGCCGTACGACACGGTGGGGGAGGACTACCGCGATCAGGGCCTCGGTGCCCGGCGGCCGAGCCGGCTGCATGCCATCGAGGAGCTGCCGATAGCGCTGGCCATGCTGGCCATCGCCGGCGGTGACTGGCGGGACGCCGTGCTCGGCGGGGTCAACTACGGGCGCGACTCCGACTCGATCGCCACGATGGCCGGCGCCATCGCCGGGACGCTGGGCGGGCGCTCGGCCGTGCCCGCCGACCTGTGCGACGCCGTCGCGAGCGCCAGCCGGACCGACCTGGTCGCACCGGGGGAGCGGCTGGCGGCCGTGGCGATGGAGATCCGGGCCGCCGATCGTGCCCGGACAGCTGCCGCCGATGCGGCGTTCGAGGAGCTGATGCACTGATGCAGCTCACCTGGGTGCGGCCGGATGAGCTCGTCGAGCACGCGTTCGCCCAGGCCGACGAGGACGGCGTGGACGTGGCGGGGCTGCGGTCGCGCTGGGACGCGACGACCGATGATCGCAGCGTGGTCGCCGCGGACCTGCTCGACGAGATCGACGCTCGGCGGTCTGTCTATGACGAGTCCGAGCCGACGGACTTCGACGCCATTCGCGCGGTGACTCAGCCGGTGCATCCCGGGCCGGACGCCGCCACTTCCTACGACCGGGTACACGGTGCGTGGCTGGGCCGGGCGGCCGGCTGCCTGCTCGGCAAGCCGGTCGAGAAGATCCCGCGCCGGGGCATCCGCGAGATCCTCGAAGCGACCGGGCGATGGCCGCTCGACGACTGGTTCACCGCCGTGGGACTACCCGACGAGGTCGCCGCACGGTGGCCCTGGAACCGACGCAGCGCGCCGACCAGCCTGGCCGAGAACATCGACGGCATGCCCGAGGACGACGACCTCAACTTCCCGATGCTCAACCTCGCTCTGCTGGAAGCGCACGGGACGGAGGTGACCACCGAGGACGTCGCCGAGAGCTGGCTGCTCGAGTTGCCGGCCGGGCGGGTGTTCACCGCCGAGCGAGTGGCCTACCGCAACCTCCTTCTTGGTCACGTCCCACCGCAGACCGCGCGGGTGCGCAACCCGTTCCGGGACTGGATCGGCGCGCAGATCCGCGGTGACGTGTTCGGCTGGGCGTGTCCCGGTGACCCGGCTCGGGCCGCCGAGCTGGCCTGGCGCGACGCCGTGCTCAGTCACACCCGCAACGGCGTGTACGGCGAGATGTTCGTCGCTGCGGCCTGCGCAAGCGCAGTGGTGGCCTCGTCGGTCGACGACGTACTCGACACCGGGTTGTCCGTCGTCCCTGCGTCCTCCCGGTACGCCGAGGCCGTGCGGTTCGCCCGGGCGCTGCCGGGCCGGCACGGCGACTTCGAGGCCGTCGTCGATGCGATCGAGCAACGCTACGGGCACCTGCACTGGGTCCACGTGCTGAACAACGCCGCACTGGTCGTCGCTGCGCTCGTGTACGGCGCGGGCGACTTCGAGCGCTCGATCACCGCCGTCGTCAGCGGCGGCTGGGACACCGACTCGAACGGTGCGACGGTCGGCTCGATCACCGGCGCGCTGACCGGCGCGTCCGGGTTGCCGCAACGCTGGACGGCGCCGCTGCGCAATCGGGTGACCTCCACGCTGAGCGGATTCGACGGCATCGGGTTCGACGCACTGGCCCGCCGGACGCTCGCGGTCGCCGAGCGAAGGGAGATACGCCAGTGAGCGGCGGCAGAATCGCGGTTCTCGGCAGCGCCAACATGGACCTGGTCGTCACCGTCGACCGGGCGCCGCAGCGGGGCGAGACCGTCCCGGGACATTCGTTGCACACCGTTCCCGGTGGCAAGGGTGCCAACCAGGCGCTGGCGGCGGCCCGAGCCGGTGGCACGGTGACGTTTCTCGGTGCGGTCGGCGACGACGAGCACGGGCGTCGGATCACCAACCTCCTGCGCGATGCGGGTATCGACGTGTCCGGGCTGGCCACTGTCGACCAGCCGACCGGGACCGCGCACATCGTCGTCGACGCGGCCGGCGACAACTCGATCGTCGTCGTTCCCGGAGCCAACGGCACGGTCAGCTCTCTCACCGAGGACCATCGGGCGGGTATCGAGGCCGCCGACCTGCTCCTGCTCCAGCTCGAACTGCCGCTGGCGGTCGTCGGCGCGGCCGCGACATATGCCCGAGAACGTGGTGTGCGTACCGTTCTCACCCCGGCGCCGGCGGTTCCCCTGCCGGACTCGCTGCTCGCCGCGGTCGACGTCCTGGTCCCGAACGAGCACGAGGCGGCGCTGCTGACCGGCGCCGGTGCTGCGGACGCGGCGGCTCGCAGCTTGGCCGCCGGTGGTCGTGACGTCGTCATCACGCTGGGCCGCTCGGGTGCGCTGCACGTCAGCGCGGCCGATCAGCCTACGGTGCGCCGAGTGCCGCCGTTCGCCGTCGACGCAGTCGACACCACCGCGGCCGGGGACACCTTCGCCGGCGTCCTCGCGGTCGGGCTCGCCGAAGGCGTGGACTGGTCCGCCTCGCTGCGCCGCGCCTCCGCTGCGGCCGCGCTGTCGGTCCAGCGGTTCGGTGCATCGTCGTCGATGCCGGGCCGCGCCGAGATCGACGCCTTCCTCGATGCCGCGGAGGTGGGCCGGTGAGCGGGCCGTTGGAGGGCATCCGCGTCGTGGACGCGGCGACGCTGTTCGCCGGGCCGATCGCGGCGATGCATCTGGGCGACATGGGCGCCGACGTCGTGAAGGTCGAGCATCCGCGCCGGCCGGACCCGTCCCGCGGGCACGGACCAGCCAAGGACGGCCACAACCTGTGGTGGAAGACGCTCGGGCGGAACAAGCGGACGGTCACCGCCGATCTGTCCCAGCCCGGCGGCCGGGAGGTGTTCCTGCGGCTTGCCGCACAGTCCGACGTGGTGATCGAGAACTTCCGGCCGGACACGTTGGAGCGCTGGAACCTCGGCTACGACCAGTTGTCGGCGGACAACCCCGGCCTGGTGCTGGCCCGTGTCACCGGCTTCGGCCAGGTCGGCCCGTACCGGCGCCGGCCCGGGTTCGGCACGCTCGCCGAGGCGATGAGCGGATTCGCGGCGATGACCGGGGAACCGGACGGCCCACCGACTCTGCCGCCGTTCGGCCTGGCCGACGGCATCACCGCGCTCGCGACGGCGTTCGCGGTGACCGCCGCGTTGCAGGCCAGGTCGCGGACCGGCGCGGGCCAGGTGGTCGACCTCTCGATCATCGAGCCGATGCTGTCGGTCCTCGGCCCGCAGATCACCCGCTGGGACCAGTTGCGGACCATTCAGCCGCGCACCGGGAACCGCTCGGTGAACAACGCGCCGCGCAACACGTACCGCACTCGGGACGGGCGCTGGGTCGCGGTGTCCACCAGCTCGCAGAGCATCGCCGAGCGAGTGATGCGCCTGGTCGGCCGGCCGGAGCTGGTGGACGAACCATGGTTCGCCACGGGTGCCGGCCGGGCCCAGCACGTCGAGGAGCTCGACGCCGCAGTCGCCGCGTGGGTGGCCGAACGGACCCGGGCCGAGGTGGTCGAAGCCTTCGAGGAAGCGCAGGCTGCGGTCGCGCCGGTGTACGACGCCTCCGACGTCGTCGCCGACCCGCAGCTGGCCGCGCTCGGCACCGTCGTGACCATGGACGACGACGATCTGGGGCCGGTGGCCATGCAGAACGTGTTGTTCCGGATGTCCGCGACGCCGGGCGAGGTGCGGTGGACCGGGCGCGCCCACGGCGCGGACACCGACGAGGTGCTCGGTGATCTTGGCTACACCGCCACTGAGATCGCCGAGCTACGCGGGGCCGGTGCGGTATGACGCTCGTGCTGACCCTGCTGTACGTGCCGGCGGACCGGCCGGACCGGGCGCACAAGGCGCTGGGGTCCGCGTCCGACGAGGTGATCCTCGACCTCGAAGATGCCGTGGCGCCGGCTGCGAAGGAAGCGGCCCGGTCGGCGGTACCGGCGCTCCTGGCCGCCCATCCGGACCGGGCGGTCCAGGTGCGGGTGAACGCGCCGTCGTCACCGTGGGGCACGGCCGATCTCGCCATGGTCGCCGACTTGCCACCGGCGGTGGCGGTGCGAGTGCCGAAGGTGACCGGCGCGGCCGACGTCGCGCGAGTCGTGGCGGCAGTCGGTGAGCGGCCGGTGCATTGCCTGATCGAGTCCGCCCGCGGCGTCGAGGCGGCGTTCGAGATCGCCCAGGCGCCGGGGGCGGCGTCCATCGGCCTCGGCGAAGCGGATCTGCGCTCCGATCTCGGGGTCACTGGGCCGGACGGGCTGGACTGGTGCCGGCAGCGGATCGTGGTGGCGGCGCGCGCGGCAGAGTTGCCACCGCCGGCGATGGCCGTCTATCCGGACCTCGCGGATCTGGACGGATTGGCGGAGTCGACCCGGCGCGGGCGGCAACTCGGGTTCGTCGGCCGGGCCGCGATCCACCCGAAGCAGCTGCCGGTCATCGAGGCGGCGTTCCGGCCGGGTGCGGCCGAGGTCGGCCGGGCTCGAGAGGTGGTGGCCGCGGTCGAGGCGGCAGCCAGCCTCGGCGACGGTACAGCGGTCCTGGCCGACGGCTCGTTCCTCGACGTTGCCATGGTCGAGCAAGCCCGGCGGGTGCTCGCCCTCGCCGCCCGCGACGACTAGGCGCGCCGGTAGGCGACGTCCACCGCGTGCCTGGTGAAGCCGGTACGCTCGTAGACCTTCAGCGCTGCGGCGTTGTCGCCTTCGACGTAGAGCTGAACGGTCTCGACACCGCCGACGTCGGCGAGATGCTGTAGCCCGACGGCGGTGAGCGCAGCCCCGAGACCGCGCCCGTGTGCTGCCGGGTGCACACCGACGACATAGACCTCGCCGATCGGCCCGCCGCCGGGATTCGACGGATCTTCGGCGTGCACCTTGGTCCAGTGAAAGCCCAGGACCTGATCGGCGTCGTCGACGGCGAGAAAGAACCCGGCCGGGTCGAAATCTGCCGCGGACTCCGCCGCGCGGATGTCGTCGATCGTCTGCCCGCCCTGCTCCGGGTGCCAGCTGAACGCGGCGTTGTTCACCTTCAGCCATGCTGCTTCGTCCTGGCCCACCACGAAGGTACGGATCCGCACGCCGTCCGGCAGCCGAACCTCGGGAAGCGGCGGAGCGTCAGGACCTACCGGCCGTCTGAGTTGCAGGAGCTCGCGGGCACGCTCGAGGCGGTGGCGCCGTGCGAGCGCGCGGGCGCCGGGCAGATCACCGTGCGCCCAGATCCACAGCTCGCCGTCCGTACGGTCCAGCAACTCCGCCAGCAACTGGCCGCCGAAGCCACGGCGTCGTCGCTGCGGATCGACCAGCAGTTCGGCGGCCAGTCGATCACCCTGGTGCGCGGTGAAGGCCACTCCGCAGACGTCCTCATGCTGGTCGGTCAGCGTCAGCGTGAGCTCGGTGCGCCCCTGCCTCGCCGCGGCCCACAAGTCGTCGGAGAACGGCGCCACGCCGTCGGCCGCCCGGGCGCGGTCGGCGAACTGGCTGATGACCGCGAGGGTGGAGGCATCGAAGGCGCCTGCGGCGAAGATGGCCATGGGGCTGAGCGTACGGTGGCCCGCCGGCCCGGCCGTCAGTCGGTGGACGCGGTGGAGTCGACCGCCTCGTCGTCAGCCCTCGCGGGCTGATCGGGTTCACCGAGCAAGGCCTCGCTGCCCGGGTGGGTACGCCCCGTGCGCGATTGCGGCGGCACGAAGCGGTAACCGACATTGCGGACCGTGCCGATGAGGGCGTCGTGGTCGGGACCGAGCTTCGCGCGCAACCGGCGCACGTGGACGTCCACCGTCCGGGTGCCGCCGAAGTAGTCGTAGCCCCACACCTCCTGCAGGAGCTGAGCGCGGGTGAACACGCGCCCGGGATGCTGGGCGAGGAATTTCAGCAACTCGAACTCCTTGTACGTGAGGTCGAGGGTGCGCCGGGCGATCTTCGCGGTGTAGGTGGCTTCGTCGATCACGAGCTCACCGGTACGGATCTCGTCCGGCGAGTCGTCGTTGGTGGCTGCGACGCGGCCCAGCGCCAGCCGGAGCCTGGCCTCGACCTCGGCCGGTCCGGCCGTGTCGAGCATGACGTCGTCGATGCCCCACTCCACCGTGACCGCGGCCAGACCGCCCTCGGTGACGATGGCCATCAGCGGGACGTCGATGCCGGTCGTGCGGATCACCCGGGTCAGGGCACGCGCGTGGGTCAGGTCGCGACGCGCGTCGACCATGACGACGTCGCCGCTGGGCGCATCGACCAGCGCTGACGCTTCAGCCGGCAGGATCCGTACCTGGTGTAGGAGGAATCCGAGCGCGGGCAACACGTCGGCCGACGACTGGGGTGAGTTGGTCAGCAGAACGATGGTCGGCATCGGTACGCCCCTCCTCCGGACGTGCTCGCACGTCACGTTCGCCCGGGTGCGTGATCCGTCACGAACGCACAAGGGACCCGGCGGCGTCGTCGCCCAGGTCCCTCGTAAGGGAGAATAGCGGACATGGCCGACCGGCTCGCTCCAGACGCCCCGGATGCGGCGCGTACGGCGCGCACGGGGCAGCGTCGGCGCCTGCTCGCCGCCGACGGCACCGTCCTGCAAGGCGAGCACTTTCCCGGCGCGGATCCCGACGACGACCTCGCGGTGGTCGTCGCGCACGGATTCACCCAGAACTCGCGCAGCCCGAAGATGCGGCTCATCGCCGGCTGGCTGAGCCAAAGCGCCGGCGTGGTCCTGATCGACCTGCGCGGGCACGGTCGCTCGCGCGGTCACTCCACGCTCGGCTGGCGCGAGGTGCTCGACGTCGACGCCGCCATCGACTGGGCGCACGCGCTCGGGTACCGGCGGGTGGCCACAGTGGGGTTCTCGCTCGGTTCGGCCGTCGTGGTCCGGCACGCCGCGTTGCACCGGGGCGTGCACGCCGTCGTGGCCGTCAGCGTACCCGGCGAGTGGCACTACCGCGGGACCGCCGCGATGCGCACGCTGCACCGGTTGATCCTGACCCGGGTCGGGCGCACGGTGCTCCGGCTCACCCGGCGCACCCGGGTGTCGCCGGCCGGTTGGGCAGCCGACCCCATCGACGCGCGAGCCGCGGCAGCCGAGGTCGACGTCCCGCTCTTGGTGGTGCACGGCGACGAGGACGACTACTTCCCGCTGCATCACGCGTGGCACGTGCACTCGGCGGCCGGCGATGCCACGCTGTGGCTGGAGCGCGGGTTCGGGCACGCCGAAGCCGGAGCGACCGAGCCGCTGATCCGGCGGATCGGTGCGTGGGTGGTCGAGCAGACGAGAGAAGAGTGACGCCGTGGCACGGGTGACGTTGCGCTACTGGGCCGCCTTGCGGTCTGCTGCGGGCGTGGCCGAACAGGTCGTGGAGGCCGACACCCTGGCGACGGCCCTGGCCGATGTGCGCTCGGCGTACGGAGCCGATTCCCGCTTCGCGGCGGTGCTCGGCATCTGCGCGGTCGTCGTCGACGAGACTCCGGCTGGTTCCCGCCGCCACGACGAGATCGTTCTGCGCGACGGCTCGATCGTCGAATTGCTGCCTCCGTTCGCCGGAGGCTGAACCGTTCGTTCGGCGATGGCGAGTCGTTGTGGACTTGTTGCCATTTCGGCGCGGTGACGGCATCGGGGTCTGGAAGCATTCTTTGTGTGCCCTCCGTCCATGCTGCGTTGACCGTCGCCGTACTGGCGGGCGTCTTGGCTTTGGCCTCGACGGCCGGCAGCACGGCGCTCGTCGGTGCCGTGGCGCTGGTGATCGTTTTCTTCGCGGTCGGAGCGGTGGCGACGACCGGAACGACGTCGGCGCGGTGGATGGCCGCACTGGCGCTTGCCTCCGGCGGCGGCGCGCTGGCGTGGACGTATGCCGAGCGCTCGGCCGACCTGGCGCCGATGGCCGCGGTGCTCGGCCCGTCGTTGGTGCTGGCGATCGTCGTGCAGCTGTGGCGGCGTGACGGCCGGGTCGGTCTCACCTCATCCTTGGCGGTCAGTGTGGCCTCCTGCGTGGCGGCGGTCCTCCCGGTGTGCTGGGTCGCGCTGCGCGAGTCCGCTGACGGCGTCTACTCCGTGGGGCTGGCGCTGCTCGGGGTCGGTGCCGTCGGGCTGGTCGAGGCGATTCCGGTCTCGCGCGGGGCGCGGCGGGTGGTCGGGGTACTGCTGGGTGCGGTCGCTGCCGGAGCCGTGGTCATGACCGTCGAACGCATCGGCGAGGCGGTGCCCCCGGTGAGCGCGGTCGTGGTGACGGCCTTCTCCGGGCTGATGGCGGCCATCGCCTTCGCCGCCGTCGACCGCCTGGCTGACGACGCCGTCGCGGCTTCCAGGCGCGTCGGAGCCCGGTCCGAGCACGAGCGAGTCGGACAGCGCGCCGCTCATCGAATCGGTGGGTCCGGCGTCGGCGCCGAAAGCGCGGCCCGCTCGGCTGAGTCCGCGGGCATGGCTGAGCCGGACAGCATGTCTGAGCCGGCCGGCGAACCGGACGATGCGCCGGTGGGCGCTCCCGCCGGTGTTCGCGGCGCCGGTGCGTTGCTGGCGATGCGTGTCACGCTGCCGTTCGTGGCGTCAGCACCTGCTGCGTTCGTTCTGGGGCGGATCTTCGTCGGCTGATCCGGCGGCCCCGGAACATCGGCCGCCACGGCGCTGTTGTCCCGAGCGTGACGGGTGTGATCGTGTTTCTCACTGTGCTGGTCGCTGCTTCGACCTTCGGGGTGTGGCAGCGCCGGCGCGACGGGCGGGTGCGGCCAGCGACGCCGAGCGATCACGCCGACGCCGACACCGGCGAACGCTTGAGCGCAGCCGAGATCGGCGCCGAACTCGGCGAACGAGCCACGCTCGTGCAGTTCTCGTCGGCCTTCTGCCAACCCTGCCGCGCAGCGCGGGCGACATTGGCGCACGTCGCGGCCGACACCGAGGGCGTCGTCCACGTCGAGATCGACGCCGAAGCCAATCTCGATCTGGTTCGCCGACTGACTGTGCTGCGCACGCCCACCACGCTGGTGCTCGACCACACGGGACGAATCGTCGGCCGCGCGAGCGGGGCGCCCCGGCTCCACGACGTCCGCGCCGCGCTGCCGGCCTGACCGGCCGTCCAAATTCGGGCCACACCTTGAGACGTGTGTCTCACCATATGGCCATCGCGATGACGTGGGTCTCCAGGGGCCGTAAGCTCGATGGCATGTTCCGTACAGAGCTGTGGAAGCGCCGCGCCATCGACTTCGGTCGTGCGGCTTCCATGCTCTGTCGCATGTCCTGACGAGGAACGGTCGCGGGCACGATCTTCCGCGGGTGCCGTCGAGCAGTGTCCGACGAACACCGCCGTTCACGACGTTGTACATCCGTCTTTTCCACGTCAGGAGAGTCATGCAGAGCACTTCGCCCGGGGTCGATCCCCGTGGTTTGCGCTTCGCAGCGACGCTGACCACCGTTGTTCTCGCCGTCGCACTGCTCACCGGTAGTAGCTGGGTCTTGGCCGCGCAGACGCTCGTCTTCGCCGTCGGCGCACTGGCCGGCCCGGCAGCCTCGCCGTACGGACGGCTCTTCGCGTGGTCGGTGCGCCCACGTCTCAGCGCACCGAAACACCTCGAGGACGCAGCCGCGCCACGGTTCGCGCAAGCCGTCGGGCTGATCTTCGGCCTGGTCGGACTAGCCGGGCACGTGGTGTCGGTCGAGCTCGTCACGTACGTAGCCGTCGGCGCCGCATTCGCGGCCGCGTTCCTCAACGCCGCCTTCGGCTTCTGCCTGGGCTGCGAGATCTATCTCACCTACCGGCGCTTCATACCGTCCCATCACCCCAACCCCACCACGGAGGTGGCTTCATGAGTCGCGAGTCCGCTCTCGTCTCGGCCGACTGGGTCGAGCAACATCTCGACGACCCCAAGGTCGTTCTGGTCGAGGTCGACGAAGACACCACGGCCTACGACAAGAACCACATCAAGGGCGCGGTCAAGATCAACTGGACCAGTGACCTGCGTGACCCGGTACGTCGCGACTTCGTCTCCAAGGAGCAGTTCGAGGCCCTGCTCAGCAGGCTGGGCATCGCGAACGACCACACCGTCGTCCTCTACGGCGGCAACAACAACTGGTTCGCCGCGTACGCCTACTGGTACTTCAAGGTCTACGGCCACGAGGACGTCCGCCTGCTCGACGGCGGCCGCAAGATCTGGGAGCTCGAGAGCCGCGAACTCGTCGACACCGTGCCCGAGCGCGCGGCCACCACGTACACCGCGAAGGACCCCGACAACTCGATCCGGGCCTTCCGCGACGAGGTGATCTCGGCGATCGGCCAGCAGAACCTGGTCGACGTGCGCTCGCCCGACGAATACGCCGGCCGGCTGCTGGCTCCGGCGCACCTGCCGCAGGAGGTCTCGCAGGTCGGCGGCCACATCCCGACGGCGGCGAACGTGCCGTGGAGCAAGGCGGCCAACGACGACGGCACCTTCCGCTCCGACGAGGAGCTTCGCGCCCTGTACAGCGAGGCAGGTGTCGACTTCGACAAGGACACCATCGCCTACTGCCGGATCGGCGAGCGCTCGTCGCACACGTGGTTCGTGCTGCGCGAGATCCTGGGTGTGCAGAACGTGAAGAACTACGACGGATCCTGGACCGAGTACGGCTCCCTGATCGGCGTGCCGGTCGCGACGGGTGACGAGCCGGGGACGGTGTAAGTCATGTGCGGAGCCACCACTGGAGGCGTCTCGCTCGACGGCGTCGACGTCACGAAGGAGACGGTGATCCAGGGCGTGGTGCACCGCGCGGACGCGCCCCTGGCCGGTGCGTACGTGCGGCTGCTCGACTCCGGCGGTGAGTTCACGGCCGAGGTGCCGACGAGCACGACGGGACAGTTCCGGTTCTTCGCTGCTCCCGGCACCTGGAAGCTGCGGACGCTCGCGCCGGGGGCGCAGCCGGTGGATCGCGCCGTCGTGGCCGACACCGGCGTCACCGAGGTCGACGTCCACGTCCCCTGAGGTTCGTGTCAAATGATCATGTTCACTAGGTATTCGCCTGGTCCACCACCCGTGCACGCCTGGTGATGCAGCACAACGCCTAGTGGTGTGTCTCGACGGCCGGCCGCGGGGTGGCACCACGAGGTGAACCGCCGGGTAGCGCCACGAGGCGAACCGTCGGGTGGGCGCCACGAGGCGAATCGCCGGGTGGCACCACGAGGCGATCTGTCGCATCACCAGGCGTGCAAGGGTGGTACGGCAGGCAATCACCTAGTGAACATGATCATTTTTCAGTAGACGAGAGTGCGGACGTCGTCGGCGAGGATCTCCTCGACGAACGTCGGCGCTCCGGCGATGCGGATGCCGGGCAGGACGTCGTCGGGCCCGATCTCGCGCCGCGCCGCACACTGCGTGCACAGCGTCACCGTGCCACCTGCGACCAGGGCGTCCAGCAGGTCGGGCAACGGCGCCGCGTGCGGCAGCTCGAACTCAGCGGCGCGGCCGGGCAGCGCGAACCACGCCGACTCCCCGGTGAGCCACAGCGACACCGTCGCCCCCGCCGCGAGTGCCGTCGAAGCGACCGTGAACGCCTGCGAACAGCGCTCCGGCGCATCGGTACCTGCGGTGACCTTGACGACGAGGCGACGCTCCATGGCACCCCAGCCTACGGCGGCGCGTGTGGCGCCGGGGATAGACTCCGGTACGTGCTGGAATTCGCCTTCACCGGCCCGCTCGTCCTGGTCAGCGTGGCCGCCGGAGTCATCGCGGTGTTCGTCGCGCGCAAGCTCTACCAGGGCCGGGCCTGAATCACCGTGATCGAGATCCCCGACGACCTCCACGAGGCGTGTTACCCCATCTCGTGGCTGCTCGGCCGCTGGGAAGGCGTTGGACTCGGCGACTACCCCACCATCGAGGCCTTCCGGTTCGGCCAGGAGGTGGAGTTCACCTACCTGCCGGGCAAACCGTTCCTGTCGTACTCCAGCAAGAGCTGGATCCTCGACGACGACGGCAACCTGGTGCGGCCTGCCGCGCGGGAGACCGGCTATTGGCGCCCACAGGCCGACGGCGAGATCGAAGTGCTGCTCAGCCACCCCACGGGCTTCGTGGAGATCTACATCGGCCAGGTCGAGCCGGCCAAGATCGAGATGGCGACCCGAGGCGTACTGAAGACCGAGGGCGCCAAGGACTACCGGACTGGGCACCGGTTGTATGGTCTGGTCAAGGGCACCTTGATGTACGTCTACGAGATGTCGGCCATGGGCCATGAGCTCACCCCGCACTTGTCGGCCGAGCTCAAGAGAGTCACCGGAGCATCCGAGGCCCAGGGGTGACCGGATCCACCGGGATGGGTGCGCCCGGTGTCGGTGTTGGAGGCAGTATGAGCGCCGATCAGACCTATCGCAGCCCGTGGTTGGACCGACCCGGAGCCGTGGCAGCGGCCGAACCCGACGCCGGGGTCGCCGCGCACTACGGTGACCCGCTGCGCGAACAGCGCATGCTGGCCGCCGGTGACGGCGTGGTGGACCTGTCACACCGCGGTGTCGTACGTGTGGCCGGGCCCGATCGCTTGAGCTGGCTGCACCAGCTGCTGACCCAGCACGTGGAACACCTCGAGCCGCAGCAGGCGACGTCGGCGTTGATCCTCGACGCGAACGGCCGGGTGGAGCACGCGCTGTACGGGGTCGACGACGGCGAGGCGATCTGGTTCCACGTCGAGCCCGGCACCACGGAGGCGTTGACCGGTTACTTGCGTTCCATGACGTTCTGGTCGCAGGTCGAGGTCGACGACGTCAGCGAGCGCTACGCCGTCGTGTGGGAGCCGCTTGCGCAGCCTTCCACGCTGCTGGCCCGGGTCACCGACCGTGGCCGCGACGTGTTCGTCCCCCGAGACGAGCTGGTGAGCTATCTCGGATCCGCCGGCTCGCCGGCCGGCGTCTGGGCCTACGAGGCCCTGCGGATCGAGGCCCGGGAGCCCCGGTTGGGACGCGAGACCGACGAACGCACCATTCCGCACGAGGTCGGCTGGATCGGTACCGCGGTACACCTGGACAAGGGGTGTTACCGGGGCCAGGAGACCGTGGCTCGGGTCCACACGCTGGGCCGGCCACCGCGGCGGCTGGTTCTGCTGCATTTGGACGGCTCGGTGGAACACCTGCCCGCCCACGGTGACGACGTCATCCACGGCGAGCGAGTCGTGGGCTACGTCGGCACGGCGATGCATCACCACGAACTCGGCCCGATCGCACTCGCGGTGGTCAAGCGCAACGTGCCGGTGGACGTCGACCTGGTGGCCGGGGGAGTGGCTGCCGCCCAAGAGGTCGTCGTCGATCCTGAGGTCGGGCTGCACGTCCGCCCGCAACTGCGCTGAGGCCGTCAGCGGGATCAGACGTCGACGATCAGCGTCACCGGGCCGTCGTTGACCAAGCTGACCTGCATGTCCGCGCCGAACACGCCGGTGGCGACGTCAGCACCCAGGTCGCGAAGCGCGGCGACGAACGCCTCGACCAGCGGTTCGGACACCGGGCCGGGAGCGGCCGCGCCCCACGACGGGCGGCGTCCCTTGGCGGTGTCGGCGTAGAGCGTGAACTGGCTGACCACGAGGATCGGCGCGCCCACGTCGGAGGCGGAACGCTCATCATCGAGGATGCGCAGGCCCCACACCTTGCGGGCCAGCTTCGCCGCCGTGTCGTTGTCGTCGTCGTGGGTGACGCCCACCAGGACGAGCAGGCCCTGTGCGCCGTCCCCCGGATCGATGGCACCGACGACGTCACCGTCGACGCTGACCGAGGCCGAGGTGACTCGCTGGATCACTGCACGCATGGTCACAGATCTTGCCACCGGCGACGTGGCCGACCCTGCAGCGGGGCACCGTGACAGGATCGAGCGCGAGACGAGGAGGTTCGCGTGAGGCCAGCCCAGGAACCAGCCCGGGAACCAGTCCAGGAGCCAGTCCGGGAACCATCCCACGGGCCGACCCGGACCGTCGTCGTGGCCGAGGTCGTCCGGTCGGGTCTCGTGGAGTCCAGGCATCACGGTTCGGTCGTGGCGGTGGATGCCGACGGCTCGGTCGTGCTCCAGGCCGGAGACGTCGACGTGCCGATGTATCCGCGCTCGGCGAACAAGCCGGCGCAGGCGGTGGCGATGGCCCGGCTCGGGCTGCCGCTGGAGGGTGAGCTGCTCGCGTTGGCCGCGGCCAGCCACTCCGGTGAGCGGTTTCACCGGCACGGCGCGCTGGACATCTTGGGCAAAGCCGGGCTCGAGGAGTCCGCGCTCCAGAACACCCCCGGGTGGCCCGGCGACACCGCTTCCATGCTGGCGATGGCCAGGCAGGGCGAGCACGAGTCCGCTCTGGCCGCCGATTGCTCCGGCAAGCATGCCGCGATGTTGCTCACGTGCGTGGTCAACGGGTGGTCGACGGCGGACTACCTCGACTCCGCGCATCCACTGCAGACGGCGATTCGAGCCACGGTCGCCGAACTGGCCGGCGAACCGGTCTCGCACACCGGCGTGGACGGCTGTGGTGCGCCGCTGTTCGCACTGACGCTGACCGGGCTGGCGCGGATGTACCAGGCGTTGGCCACGGCGCCGAGCGGTAGCCCGGAGCGGCGCGTGGTGGACGCGATCAGGATGCACCCGGAGTTCGTCAGCGGGACGTCCCGCGACGAGGCGAAACTCATCCGCAGCGTGCCGGGGCTGTTCTGCAAGGGTGGCGCCGAAGCCGTGCTGGCGGCCGGGCTGCCGGACGGACGAGCGGTCGCGGTCAAGATCGACGACGGCGGCGCGCGGGCGCGCATGGTCGCTCTGGTCGCGGCGCTCGAGCGGCTGGGCGTCGACGCTTCGGTGCCGGCCGAGCTCGCGACGGTTCCGGTGCGAGGCGGCGGTGCCGTGGTGGGAGAGGTTCGCGCCGCGCGGTCCTGGTGATCGCCGCGACCTCCGCACGGCGCCAGAGGCGGCGCGCGATGTACCGTGGCGACGTGCTCTTCCTGCGCCGTTACGCATGGCGAATCGGACTTGCGGCGGTGATCATCGTCATCGCCGCCGTCAGCATGGCGCCGACCAGCGGAACGGTTCTGGACCTGCGTGCCAGCGGCATCGAGGTGGAGCCCTCCGGTGAGACGGCGACGGTGGCGCCGTCGTCGTCGGCGACGTTCGTGCCCGGAACCAGCGTCTTGAGCACGGCGGACCACCACGACCCGGCCGTGGCCCGCCGCGTCGCGGCTGACCGTGCTTGGCTTCGCGCCGGCACCATTCCGGGCGAGCGCACCGAGTACGCGGACATGGCCGAACGAGCCCTGCTCGATCTCCGCGCGCTGACGTCGGACTCCGGAGCGCTGATGGCGGCTCCGGTGTCGTCGTGGCGGTACGTGTGGCCGCGCGACGCCTCGTTCGCCATCGCTGCCTTCGCGGTCACCGGGCACCATGACGACGCCGCTGACGTGTTCGGCTTCCTGGCCGGGGTGGCGCCGGAGGACGGCCGGTGGGAGGCGCGATACCGGACCGACGGCAGTGGTCCGCCCGATGACCGGCCGCAGCAGCTGGACGGGGCCGGCTGGGTGCTGTGGGCGCTGTGGACCTTCCTGCGTTCCGAGCCCGACGACGACCTGGCTGCCGACGTCATCGACACGATGCGCGAGGCGGCGGTGGATTCGGCCGATGCCATCGTCGACTCGCTCGACGAGGACGGGCTGCCCGAGGTGTCGTCGGATTACTGGGAGAAGTCCGAGTCGGAGGTGACCCTCGGGGTGGCGGCGCCGTTGGCCTCGGGGCTGCACGCCGCCATCGCGCTCGCCCCGGAGTTGGGGGTCGACGACACCGCGTGGCGCGCGGCTTCGGCCCGGCTCGACGCCGCCCTGCACGAGCGGTTCGGCTCGCATGGTTACCCCCGGACGTTGCCGGACGGGGGAGCTGACGCCGCGGTGACCTTCCTCGCCCCGCCGTTCGCGCCGCCGGCCTCTGCCGTGCGCGATGCCGTGGTCTCAGCCGAGGAGGCCCTGCGGGTTCCGAACGGTGGGCACCGACCCGGTGAGGCGTGGACCAAGGACGTCGGGGTGGCCTGGACTCCCGAGACCGGCCTGCTGGCTCTGGCGCTGGCCGGCCAGGGCGAACGGGATCATGCGGAGCGGCTGCTGACGTTCCTCGACACCTACCGGACCCCGCACGGGTCGCTGCCCGAGAAGGTCGACTCCAGTGCCGAGCCGGCCTCGGTGGCGCCGTTGGCCTGGACGTCGTCGCTCGTCCTGCTCACGTTGACCGAGCTCACCGACGGGCTGCCGGTGGTGCCGATTCCGCGGTGACAACCGTCCGGGTGCTAGCTGTTAGTTTGCGAATGCTTGCAATTGTTAGCTAGCATCGTGGTATGGCGAAGGTGGACATCGGCGAGTTCCTGCGCGAGCAACGTCGCAGTGCGCAGCTGTCGTTGCGACAGCTCGCCGACCTGACCGGAGTCAGCAACCCGTATCTGAGCCAGATCGAGCGTGGGCTGCGTAAGCCGTCGGCCGACGTGCTGCACCAGATCGCCAAGGCGCTGCGGATCTCGTCCGAGGCGCTGTACGTGCGGGCGGGTCTGCTCGACGAACCGAGCGGGGTCAGCGACGTCCAGGACGCCATCCTCGCCGACCCGATCCTCGACGAGCAGCAAAAGCGCGCGCTGCTCGACGTCTATGCCTCGTTCGTCGCCGCCCGGCGCGGCGAGCGGACCGAAGAAGGGTGACTTCCATGACCGACGTTCACACCACCGAGACCGAGGCCCCAGCGGCCGAGCGAAACCCGCTCTACGCGATGGCCGGCGCCGCCGACGCCGCGGTCGCCACCTTGCGTGAGCTGCCGACACGCGTATCCGGCGTGGTCGGCGACGACGAGCTGCGGGCGGACGTGCGCCGCCGGTTCAACGAGCTGCCGGCCGATGTCAAGGCGTGGCGCGCCAGCTTCCCCGAACTGGTCCTGCAGGCGCAGGGGCGAGCCGCCGACCTTCCGCAGCGGCTGCGCGAGCGCGTCGAAACCGCCTCGCGTGAGGCCGTCAAGACCTACGGCGAGCTCTCTGTGCGCGGCGAGGGCGTCGTCGAGCGGCTGCGCGGCCAGTACGGCCCCGCCGTGCACACCGTCGTGGCGAACGTGCGAGGGTACGTGGCCGGTGCTGCCGACGAGGTCGCCGAGGTCACGGAGAAGGCTGCCGACACGTTCAGTCAGAAGCGCAAGTCACGCTGACCGTCGTCGTCGCCGGCAGCCTGCGGAGTTCGACAGCGGAAATCCGCGACAAAGCACTCCTTGGCTGTCGAGCGGCGTCACGTACAGTGGACGCGTGAACACGTTCGGGGACTTCCAGTCGTGGCTGTTGGTGTCGCTCGGCGTGGCCGCCTTGGCATTGAAGGGCTACGCCCTGATCGACGCCGCCCGGGTTCCCACGCGAGCGTTCCCTGCGGCCGGAAAGCTGACCAAGCCGATCTGGCTGGGCATTCTCGGTGTGGCGACGGTGGTCGAACTGGCCGTCTTCCCGGCGCCGCTGTTCTTCCTCAACATCATCGGCGTCGTCGGCGCCGCGGTCTATCTCGTCGACGTACGCCCCGCCGTGCGCGCCGTGGGTGGCGGACGCCGGGGCTCCACCACCCACGACGGGCCGTACGGCCCCTGGTGAGCTTGGGGCGGCACGCCCGCCACACCAGTGACGACCGACGGCATCCGCTCCCTACGTGTTCACTGCTCGGCGAGCAGGTCGAAGGCGTCCTCAGCGAGCTGGAAGAACGCGGTGTGATCGGCGAGCGCCGAGGGCTCGGCGGCCGCAGCCAGCATGACGTAGACGAATCGGTGCCCGTCCACGCGTTCGGCGTACCACGACCCCGTGACCACCCCAGGCGCGCTGCCACCTTTGAACGCGACGTAGGGCCACATGTCGGAGTCGATGTTCACGCCGCGATTGCTGCTGAGAATGTCGCGCAGCTGCTGGTCGTTCGCCGTGCCGGTCTCTTCGTGCAGCGAGACCAACGCCGCGCAGACGTCAGCGGCCGACGCGAACCACCCGACGCCGGCCGGCCAGGCCGGATCGCGCACGTCGCTCGCGCTCAGCGGCAATGCGCCGGACGGTAGCCCGGCCAGCATCTGCTGGCGACCGGCTGTGTCGGCTGCTGCCCACCGGTCGCGGAGCCCTCCGGGGCCCCACCCCACCGAGAACAATTCCCGAGTGGTCAGGAACGGCGTGTTCAGCTGCGGATCCGCGTGGCCCATGTCGGCCATCGCCGCTTCGACGGCGTCGCGACCCAGCAACAGGGCCAGGAGGTCGGCTCCGGTGTTGTCACTGACGGCGATCATGCCGGCGGCGGCTTCAGCCACCGACACTCCGGTGCCGTCAGGCTCGTTCTGCAGCTCACCGGTCGGCAGACTGCGGGTGTCGTCGGTGATGGTCAGCTGGTCGCTCCAGGCGACGTCGCCGTCGGCCACGGCGGTAGCGAGCGCGCCGAGCACGTACAACTTGAAGATCGACGCGATCGGCCGGGGAGAGCGGGGGTCGATCCGGCTGATCGGCTCGCATCGGCCGGCATCGGTGACGCGCGCCGCCAACAGCCCGACGTCCGCGTCGAGCGCCGTGAGCTGATCGTGCAGGTCCTGCCACGTCGACGCCGCCGGGGCCTCGGCGCCGGGCGCGGGCTGGACGACCAGGGTGGTGATGTCGCCGTCGGCATCCACCGAGATGACCATGCGCCACGACCGTCCGGAGCCGTCGAGCAGCCCGACCACCGCGTCCCGCCCGGTGACGTCCACGCTCACCGGGCGCCACGGGCCGAGCGGGCGCAACTGGTCGAAGACCGTCCTGACGTCATCAGCCGGGACCTCGGTGAGGAATTCCGCGGCGAATCGCTCCGCGGCCACGTCGACCGCCGGTCCCGTGTCGTGGCCGAGCTCGTCGAGGACCCATCGCGCCTGCCGTCCGACGGGGGAGTCCGGCAACTGCGCGGTGCCCGGTTTCGAGCCGGCGTCGTGTGCCGTCGAGGTCGCCGGAGACGACGCCGTGTCCACGCCCCCGGTGCAGCCGGCCAGCGCGGCCACAGCCAGTAGGGCAGCGCCGGCCCACGCCGGACGATGACGCACGATGCCCACCCACGACTCCCGACTTTCGTGACCGACGGCCCGCGAGCCACTTTACGGAGCCCGCCCCGATGGCCACTGGCGCGGTCAGCAGGCTGCGCCCTGGCTTCGCCTGCAGCGAACGCGGGCCTGCTGAGTGCTCTGGAGTGGAACATCGGGCGCCGTACGTGGTGTTCTTACGGCACGGAACGTAAGACAGGTCCGCACCATGTCTCACTCCCCGGGCGCACCATCGGGGATGCGACCGGGGGCGGATATAGCATCGAATGGTCAGATGTGGGAGCTTGCAGCCCTCACAGCCGACCGCTCGGCAAGGAGCGCCACTGATGTTCGAGAGGTTCACCGACCGCGCGAGGCGCGTTGTCGTCCTGGCCCAAGAAGAGGCCCGGATGCTCAACCACAACTACATCGGCACCGAACACATCCTGCTCGGTCTCATCCACGAGGGTGAGGGTGTGGCGGCGAAGGCGCTCGAGAGTCTCGGCATCTCGCTCGAGGCAGTGCGCCAACAGGTCGAAGAGATCATCGGCCAGGGACAGCAGGCGCCCAGTGGGCACATCCCGTTCACGCCGCGCGCCAAGAAGGTCCTCGAGTTGAGCCTGCGCGAGGCGCTGCAGCTCGGCCACAACTACATCGGCACCGAGCACATCCTGCTCGGCCTCATCCGCGAGGGCGAGGGCGTTGCTGCTCAGGTCCTGGTGAAGCTGGGGGCTGACCTCAACCGCGTCCGCCAGCAGGTCATCCAGTTGCTTTCCGGGTACCAGGGCGGCAAGGAGGCCGCCACGGCCGGCGCCGGCACTCAGGGCGAGGCGCCGTCGAGCTCGCTGGTGCTCGACCAGTTCGGGCGCAACCTCACCCAGGCCGCCCGTGAAGGCAAGCTCGACCCGGTCATCGGCCGCGAGGACCAGATCGAGCGGGTCATGCAGGTGCTGTCGCGCCGCACCAAGAACAACCCGGTCCTGATCGGCGAGCCCGGCGTGGGTAAGACCGCTGTCGTCGAAGGCCTGGCCCAGGCCATCGTCAAGGGCGAGGTCCCTGAGACGCTGAAGGACCGCCACGTCTACACGCTCGACCTCGGCGCCCTGGTGGCGGGTTCGCGCTACCGCGGTGACTTCGAGGAACGGCTGAAGAAGGTCCTGAAGGAGATTCGCACCCGCGGCGACATCATCCTGTTCATCGACGAGATCCACACGCTGGTCGGTGCCGGGGCCGCGGAGGGCGCCATCGACGCTGCGTCGATCCTCAAGCCGATGCTGGCTCGGGGCGAGCTGCAGACCATCGGCGCCACCACGCTCGACGAGTACCGCAAGTACGTCGAGAAGGATGCCGCGCTGGAGCGCCGCTTCCAGCCGATCCAGGTGGCCGAGCCGACGCTGCCGCACACCATCGAGATCCTCAAGGGCCTGCGCGACCGCTACGAGGCGCACCACCGGGTCTCGATCACCGACAGCGCTCTGGTGGCCGCGGCGCAGATGGCTGACCGCTACATCTCCGACCGCTACCTGCCGGACAAGGCCATCGACCTCATCGACGAGGCCGGCGCCCGGCTGCGTATCCGGCGCATGACGGCGCCGCCGGACCTACGGGAGTTCGACGACCGCATCGCTGACGTCCGGCGCGAGAAGGAGTCTGCGATCGACTCGCAGGACTTCGAGAAGGCCGCGTCGCTGCGCGACAAGGAGAAGCAGCTCATCGCGCAGAAGATCGAGCGCGAGAAGCAGTGGAAGGCCGGCGACCTCGACGTCGTCGCCGAGGTCGATGACGAGCTGATCGCCGAGGTGCTCGCATTCTCCACCGGTATCCCGGTGTTCAAGCTGACCGAGGAGGAGACATCCCGGCTGCTGAACATGGAAGAAGAGCTGCACAAGCGGATCATCGGCCAGGAAGACGCGATCAAGGGTCTGTCCAAGTCGATTCGCCGTACTCGCGCCGGGCTGAAGGACCCGAAGCGTCCCGGTGGCTCGTTCATCTTCGCCGGCCCGTCCGGGGTCGGAAAGACCGAGCTGTCCAAGACGCTGGCGGAGTTCCTCTTCGGTGACGAGGAGGCGCTGATCCAGCTGGACATGAGCGAGTTCTCCGAGAAGCACACCGTCTCGCGGCTGTTCGGTTCGCCTCCGGGCTACGTCGGCTACGAGGAAGGCGGCCAGCTCACCGAGAAGGTGCGTCGGCGTCCGTTCTCGGTCGTGCTGTTCGACGAGGTCGAGAAGGCCCACCCGGACATCTTCAACTCGCTGTTGCAGGTGCTCGAGGACGGTCGGCTCACCGACGCCCAGGGGCGTGTGGTCGACTTCAAGAACACCGTGATCATCATGACCACGAACCTCGGTACTCGCGACATCGCCAAGGGCGTCAACCTCGGGTTCTCCGCGGCTGACGACAACGAGGCGACGTACGACCGGATGAAGGCCAAGGTCACCGAGGAGCTCAAGCAGCACTTCCGGCCGGAGTTCCTCAACCGGGTCGACGACATCGTCGTGTTCCACCAGCTCACGCAGGACGAGGTGCTGCGCATCGTCGACCTGCGGGCCTCCGAGCTGGACGAGCGGCTCAAGGACAAGGACATGGGCCTCGAGCTGACTCAGGCAGCCAAGGAGCTGCTGGCCCAACGCGGCTTCGATCCGGTGATGGGTGCGCGGCCGTTGCGGCGGGCCATCCAGCGCGAGATCGAGGACACGATGTCGGAGAAGATCCTGTTCGGCGAGCTCAAGCCGGGCGAGATCGTCGTGGTCGACGTCGAAGGCGAAGGCCGCGACGCGCGGTTCACCTTCACCGGCAACCCGAAGTCGGAGCTTCCCGACGTCGCGCCGGTGGGTGCCGCCACAGCCGGTGGATCGTCCTCGGCCGCCGAGGGTGAGACCACGGCCTGACCGCACGACGGCAGTACGAGAACGGCCCCGCTTCCCGAATCGGGAGGCGGGGCCGTTTCGGCTCACCCGGTGCGAACGAATCCGTCCGCGAGTGACGGGTCCGTCAGAGCGTGCCCATGTCCACGTCGCACTCTTCCTCGGCGTGCGTGGCGATGTTCTCGAAGTTCGTCTGGACGTCAGCCATGCCCTCCAGCTGCTCCATGACCTCCGGGTCGCTCATGGCCTCGGGGTCGTTGAAGTCGACGTCGAGCTCGGACAGCGTGGTGAACGCGTCGGTCACCGCGGTCCAGTCCTCCTTGACCTCGTCGGGGGCCGAATCGGCGACCGATTCCAGCTTCTCGGTCATGTCCGACAACGCGCCGGGGTCGGTCAGGGCGGTGTCGGCGTCGGAGAGCTCGGACTCGGTGTTCTTGAGCTCGTCGCAGTAGTCGCCGCCGTCGCTGCCGCAGGCCGTCACCGACATGACGAGCGCGGTGGCCCCGAGGATCGACGCGACCTTGGTGACACGATTCATTAGGTGATCTCCTGATGTGAAGTGTTCGGTAAACCGGGCCGACCTTACCTGATGGGCCCGACAGCCGTACGCCCGCTTCACAATTCGATACCGGCTGGGCAACAGATCGCGGTTGGTCTTCCCGTCAGAGGGTAGAGCCTCAGAATCGTGAGCCCGACACTGGGCGTGGGAGGCACCTACAGTGGGAAACGTGAGTGAGCGGAAGATCGAATGCTGGCTGACCGACATGGACGGCGTTCTGGTGCACGAGCAACAGGCCATCCCCGGAGCAGCGGAATTCCTGCAGCGGCTGGCCGACCGTGAACGGCGGTTCCTCGTGCTGACCAACAACTCGATCTACACACCCAGAGACCTGCAGGCCCGCCTGGCCAGATCATCCGGTATCAACCTGCCGGAGGAGTCCATCTGGACCTCCGCGCTGGCCACAGCTCAGTTCCTCGACGACCAGAAGCCGCACGGCACCGCCTACGTCATCGGCGAGGCCGGCCTGACGACGGCGTTGCACGAGGTGGGCTACGTGCTGACGGACACCGACCCCGACTACGTCGTGCTCGGTGAGACCCGGACGTACTCCTTCGAGGCCATCACCAGGGCGATCCGGCTCATCGGCGGCGGCGCCCGGTTCATCGCGACGAACCCGGACTCCACCGGCCCGTCCCCCGAAGGGCCGCTACCGGCGACCGGCGCCGTGGCGGCCATGATCACCCGCGCGACCCAACGAGACCCCTATTACGTGGGCAAGCCCAACCCGATGATGTTCCGCAGCGCGCTGAACCGCATCGAGGCGCACTCGGAGACCACCGCCATGGTGGGCGACCGGATGGACACCGACATCGTGGCGGGCATCGAGGCCGGCCTGTCGACCTACCTGGTATTGACTGGCTCGACGACGCGCGCTGAGATCGACCGGTACCCGTTCCAGCCGAATCACGTGATCGACTCGGTTGCCGACCTCATCGACGTCATCTGAACCCGCGGCCGTCAGCGGGCCACGAGCGACCAGCCGTCGGCGGTGAACGCCTCGGGGTGCTTCTCGCCGTGGAACGTCGGCAGACCCCGGGTCCGCACCTTGACGTCGTCCACGTGCACGCCCCGGCCCTCGTAGAGCGGGTCGGTCGTGTAGGTCCAGCGCAGCACCGCGTCGCCGGACACACCCGGCAGCTCCGCTCGCGCCGGCCACCAATGCCGCCCGTGGTATCCGCTGACCACGCCGTCGTCGGCCTCGATCCGCTCGTCACCGTGGCGGGCGGTGAACGGCACCGGCTCCCAGCTCTCGCCGTCATCGGTGGAGATCTGCAGGCTGAGCAGGTCGGTGCTCTCGGTGTCGGCGAACAGGTCGAACGTCACCGTCGACGTGCCCTGCAACCGGACCGGCAGGTCGAGCGTCGACGTGGCCGATCCGCCGTCGGCCGCCGCCCACGAGGTGTCACCGGAGCGAGGTGCGACGGCGAGCGCGTAGGCCAGTTCGTGGGCGACATCCCGGCGAGCCGGGTTGATCGAGCCCCAGTCCCGCGAGGGGTGCACCCGGTTGGTCAGCAGGATGACGAACGAGCGCGACTGTAGATCGATGACCATGCTCGTGCCGGTGTACCCGGTGTGTCCGGCCGTGGACGGCGAGGACAGCGCGTCCATGAACCAGCGTTGGTTCAGCTCGAAGCCCAGCCCGTGATCGTTGCCGGGGAACGCCTCGTTCTCGTTGGTGAGCATCGCCTCGACCGTGGCGCGGTCGAGGATGCGAGCGCCGTCGTATGCTCCGCCGTTCAGGATCGCCTGCGCGAGCCGGGCGAGGTCGTCGACGGTGCCGAACACGCCCGCGTGTCCCGCGACGCCACCGAACGACCAGGCGTTCTCGTCATGAACCTCGCCATGCACCATGCCGCGGTCGGGGACGGCCTGGAACTCGGTGGCCGCGATCCGCGGCAGCAGTTCCGGTGCCGGGTTGTAGCCGGTGTCGTCCATGCCGAGCGGGTCGGTGATGCCTTCACGCACCAGCTCAGCCAGGCCGCGTCCAGTGACTTCCTCGGCGACCCACCCCGCGGTGATCATGTTGAGGTCGGAGTACTCGTACGCAGTGCCCGGCTCGGCTTCGGGCGTGGCGTTCATGACGGCGTCGAACCGCGCCTGGTTCGAGGGCTCACGCCACAACGGCAGCCAGGAGACCAGGCCGCTGGTGTGCGTCAGCAACTGCCGCACGGTGATGTCCTGCTTGCCGTTCGCCGCGAACGGCGGAAGGTAATCGGCCACGGGCGCGTCCAGGTCGATCAGCCCGGCCTCCACCTGCTGCAGGACGACGATGGTGGTGAACAGCTTCGAGACCGATGCCAGGTCGTAGATGGTGTCGGTGGTCGCCGCCACCCGCTTGTCCGGGGGCAGCGGCGTCCCGTCGGCGTCGGCGTAGCGGAGCGACCAGCCGGCGGCGTCCTCGGCCACGATCTGCCCGTCGTGGGCGGCCAGCACCACGGAGCTGGCGTACAGCGGGTGATCCGCGCCCGGTGCGGGCTCGGTGTAGGACGCCGCTGCCGCGGTCAAGGCCTCGATCCGAGCCGGGTCGAGACCGGCATCGGCCGGCTCGGCCTGCTCGAGCACGGTGGCAGGCGGCATGAACCCCGA
This sequence comes from Actinomycetes bacterium, assembly GCA_021793295.1. Taxonomy (GTDB): domain Bacteria; phylum Actinomycetota; class Actinomycetes; order Jiangellales; family Jiangellaceae; genus Haloactinopolyspora. The sequence continues at coordinate 10,895 of JAJYTA010000004.1, read as the reverse complement.
CTGCGGCCGGTCGAACCGCGCCAGGCCGTCGTCAGCACCGGCCGGGCTGGCCACGACGCCGGTCAGCGCGAGAGTACCCACCGCGGCCACCGTACCGGCCCGCCGCATCATCGCCGGCCCCGGTAGATCAGGTAGCGCCGCCGCGTGGCGTCGAACCGGGTGAGCTCGTGGCGCCAGGAGTCCACGATCTCGTCCGCCGACGCGCCGGCGTCGACCATCGTCTGCAGCCGGTCCGATCCGTGCAGGAGGTGGATGAACCCGTCACTGTCCCCACCGCCTCGCCAGGCGAAGTCGTCGGGATACAGCTGCTTCGCCGTGACGAGCATGGTGACTCCGGTACGGATGGGGTCGAAGGCCAGCGGATCGGTGACGTGCAGTTGGACGCCACCGCAGGTCTCGCCGGTGTGCTTGCTGAACGTCGGCGAGAAGTAGGCCTCGCGGAAGTCCACGCCGGCCAACCCGGCCTCGTTCAGCGCGTCCGACCAGTGATACGTGCCGTAGGGCGCGCCGATGAATTCGAACGGCCGGGTCGTCCCCCGGCCTTCCGACAGCGCAGTGCCCTCGAACAGGCAGGTACCGACGTACACCTGGGCGGTGTCGGGCGTGGGCATGTTCGGACTGGGCAGCACCCACGGCAGGCCGGTGTCGGCGTAGCGCATGTCGGTGCGCCACCCCTCCAGCTCCACGATCTCCAGGTCGTCCACGACGGCGCCGGCGTCGTCCGGCAGGAACTCCCCGTTGAACAGTTGAGCCAGCTCGCCGACGGTCATGCCGTGCTGCTGCACGATGTAGCGCTGCCCGATGCCGGACTCGTAGCCCGGGTAGAGCATGGGACCGTAGGCCGTGCCGCCGAGCGGATTGGGCCGGTCGAGCACGACGAACTTCAGATCCATCCGCGCCGCCGCGCGCATCGCGGACCACATGGTCCAGATGTAGGTGTAGAACCGAGCACCGACGTCCTGGATGTCGAAGACGACGACCTCCACGTCGGCCTCGGCGAACATGTTCATGAAGTGGGCTTCCTGGGCGCCGTAGGCGTCGTAGACCGTGACCCCGGTGCGAGGGTCGGTGAAGGTGTCCTCGGAGTCGCCGGCCTGCGCCGAACCGCGGAAGCCGTGTTCAGGGCCGAACACGCCGGTGATGTTGACGTTGCCCGAGGCGACCATGCTGTCGACGATGTGCGACGTGTCGGTCAGGATGCCGGTCGGGTTGGAGATGACGCCGACGCGATGCCCGCTCAGGGCCGACCAACCGTCCGCAGCCCACCGCTCCGCGCCGACCTGGACGGTCGGCGCTGTGTCGGCGCGGCCCGGTGGCCGCGAGGCAGCTCCAGGACGTGCGGCGGCGGTCGCGGGCCACGCGGCGGCGGCAGCCACGCCGAGGCCGCTGGCGGCGAGGAACTGACGGCGATCCATGGGGTCTCCCGGTGCTCGTGGGGTCGGTGGGTCAGCGTTCGGCGGGCCAGGACAGGCCGGCTCCGATCGGGTAGAGCACGGAGCCGTCGGCTGCGGGGACGTCCACCGGCAGCCGCCCGGTCGGATTGATGGTGCCGGCGATCACACCGGCGACACTTCGCATCGAGACTGCGGTGGAGGAGTACGCGGCGAGGAAACCGGCTTCCTGCGGTAGGTAGGCGACGTCGTAGGCATCGCGGGTAGCCACGGCGACCACGTTGGTGCCGGTCTCGGTGAGGGCCGTGACGAGCTGGCGTTGCCGGCCCTCGGGATCGGTGCCGCTGGTGTCCCACGCCTTCGACGTGATCACCACGCTCAGGTCGTGGGCGGGCGCGGCCTCGACCGCTGCGGCGATGTCGACGTCGGTCGGACGGGTGCCGGTGTTCAACACCTCGACGTCGGCTCCGTGCTCGCGTAGCGCTGCGGCCGCGGCCGTGCCCGCGGCGCCGTTCGCGGTGGCGACCAACACCGAGGCGCCCTCCGCCTGGATCGGCAGCACCGGCTGACCGTCGGCACCGGTGTTCCGCAACGCCGTGACGGTGCGGCCGGTGATCCGCTGGGCGGTCGCGATATGGGCCCGGTTGCCGACGCGACGGTCGACCGCGGAGACGTCGACGTAGGGATTGGCGACCACGCCGTGCTCGAGCTTGAGCTCCAGAACTCGGGCGACGCTGCGGTCGATGCGCTCCTCGCTGAGTTCGCCGCTGCGCACAGCGTCGATCACCGACTGGTACATGACGTCCATATGGCCGTCCTCGGGTACGAGCAACTGGTCGACCCCGGCCCGCAGAGCCAGCACGCCGGCGACGTCGGACCCCCAGTTCTCGACGATGGCGTCCATGTTCATCGCATCGGTGATGATCACGCCGTCGTAGCCCATCTCTTCCCGGAGCAGGCCGGTGACGATCGGGTGCGACAAGGTGGCCGGGTCGCCGGACGGGTCGAGGCTGTTCACCACGATGTGGGCGGTCATGATGACGTCGACGCCGGCGTCGATCGCAGCGTCGAACGGCGGGCGGTCCAGAGCTTCCCATTCCGCCCTGGTGTGGTCGATCGCGGGGAGTTCGACGTGGCTGTCCTCGCTCGTGTCGCCGTGGCCGGGGAAGTGCTTGGCCGCCGCGGCGACGCCGTGCCCGCGCTGGTAGCCGGCTACCTGGGCACGGACGAACTCACTGGCGATGCCCGGGTCGGAGCTGAAGCTGCGCACGCCGATGACCGGATTGTGCGGGTTGACGTTGACGTCGGCGACGGGAGCGAAGTTCTGGGTGATGCCGACGGCACGGAGCTCGCGAGCGGTGATGGTCGCTGCCCGTCGGGCATCGCGGGTTTCACCGCCGGCTGCCAGAGCCTGGGCACCGGGAAACTCCGTTGCCGGCGGCGGCATCCGGGCCACGATGCCTGTCTCCTGGTCGGCGGCGATCATGAGCGGGGGACCGTCGTCGGTGGCCGCTGCCTGCAAGCCGTTGGACAACCGGGCCACCTGGACCGGGTCGTCGACATTCTGCGACCAGGAGAAGTAAATGACCCCACCGAGGTGGTACTTGTCGACCACCTCAGCCGGCGTGTCCACCCCGTAGGCCGCCTGGTTCTTGGCCGCCTGCTCAGCGGTCACCTCGGTGGCGTCGGTGCCGTACACGTGGGTGACGAAGAGCTGGCCGACCTTCTCTTCCAGCGTCATCGCATCGAGTTGTGCCTGAACGTAGCCGGACGTGCTGCGGCCGTCGGAACCCGCGTCGCCGACAGCGCCGGCCGGCGCGGCCACCAAAGCCACGGCACATCCCACGGCAACCGCGGCGCCCGATCGGCGATGACGGGTGGAGCTGGACGTGCGCGGCATACTGGCCTCCCCGACATGGGCGGTTGCCGTTTTCAGCAAACCAGCTTGAGGCGGAACGTAGCGAAATGATTACCGCGGGTCAAGAGGGGTCACATCGGGGCAAGCCACGTGTCAGCTACTCGGCAGGCGATACCGGTCGCCATCGAGCGGCTCGACCAGTCCGTCGGCGACCAACCCATCGAGTGCGCGCTCTCGTTGCCGTGCGTCGGACCATACGACGTCCAACGCGCTTTTGCCGACCGGTCCCGACGCTTCACGGAGGACGGCCAGCAGCCGGCCACGTGCTTGCCGGTCGGTCCCTTCCCAGGCCTGACCGCGTCTGGGCGGGCCCGCATAGGCGGGAGAACCGGCCAGCCGCCACGTGCATTCGCCCGCGATCGGGCATTCTCCGCAGCGTGGGGCTCGCGCGGTGCAGATGACCGCGCCGAGCTCCATGACGGCCACCGACCAGGTGGGTGCGTCCTCGGGCTCCGGTAGGAGCTCCTCGGCCAGCCGGCGCTCGGCTGCCGTCGCGGATTGCGGTGGGTATTGCGACCCGCTGATCGCGCGGGCGAGCACCCGGCGCACGTTGGTGTCGAGTACGGCATGCCGGGCGCCGAAGGCGAACGAGGCGACCGCTGCCGCCGTGTAATCGCCGACGCCAGGTAGTGCGCGAAGGTCGTCGTAGCCGGAAGGCACGGAGCCGGCGTGCCGGTCGGTGATGACGCGAGCAGCGGCGTGCAAGCGCAGTGCGCGCCGAGGGTAGCCGAGCCTGCCCCAGGCGCGAATGGCGGCAGCAGGCTGCTCGGCCGCCAACGCTGCCGGGGACGGCCACCGCCGGAGCCACTCCCGCCAGACCGGCTCCACGCGCGACACCGGTGTCTGCTGAAGCATGACCTCGCTGACGAGGACACCCCACGGCGTGCGATCGGCGGCACGCCAGGGCAGATCGCGTGCGTTGGCCGCGTACCACGACAGAACGGAGTCCCGCACGCCAGCGATCGTCACACACCGCCCGATGGAACCGATCGGCGGGGCCACGGGATCGATCCGGGCGCAATGCCGGATTTCGCGAAAGCCGACGCGGTAATCGGACATTGCTGCACATTCAGTGGAACCACGAGTATGCGGACAGTTAGCGTTTGTGCCGCAATGTCAACCATAAAACGCCCAGCTCGAAGCGGTTCAAGTGGATCTTCGAGTCATAAGTACGAATGTCATTGACTAGCCGTAGTGACTGTAGTTAGCGTCAGCGGCTGGTGTGTTCGTTAAATCCGCACCGGGCCCGTCAATCGGGTGGAGTCAACTCGAGTACTAGAAGGAGAAGTTATGTCTAGGCCAATAGCCGGCGCCGCGCGTACGCGTCGTCACGCGGTCCGGGTCGTGGCCGGAGCGACGGGCACAGCGCTCGCGGTCGGCTGCGTGGGCTTGCAGGCACAAGCTGCCGACGACAAGGTGTACGTCGGCTCCGACGACTTCCAGATCGTCGCGGATGGTTACTACGCGACGGCGCAGGTCGAGGTCGCCAGCGGGCTGCCGCTGCCGGTCCCGGTGCCAGAGGTCGACGCCAACGTGACGGTCGGCCAGATCGAGTCCGAGGCCAACTCGGCCGGGATCGAAGGCGAAGACCCGGGCGTGTACTCGCGCGCATTCGGCACCATCGCCAACGTCGGCGGGCTCGGCGCCGATTTCGACGTGCCGTACCTGGTCGAGCAGACGGCGCTGCCGGAGGAAGAGGAGCCCGCGACGTACGGGTTCCACGGCATCGAGGTGCCGGTGGTCGGCAGCCTCAGCGCCATCTCGGGTGAGGCGAAGGCCAACTGGAACAGCGACCTGGTCTCCGAGGGTGCCGAAGGTGGCGTGCTGACCAGCCTGTACTCCGGTGTTGGCCAGGTGGATCTGCTCAACGCGTCCGACCTCGGGCCGGTGACCGAATTGCTGCCGATCGACCTTCCGGTCGACGAGTCGGTCATCTCGATCGGGGCCGGCCAGCTGCTGCAGGAGACCGGGACCTTCGCCAAGGAGGACGGTTCGCTGGGTGGCTACGCCGAGGTCAGCGGTCGCTTCGGTGACGTGAGCGTGCTCGGTGGGGCCGAGAACGGCGGCATCTCCGTGGGCTTCGCGGGCTCCGACGACGGAGAGACGCCGAACAGCTGGGGCCGGCTCGAGGCCACCGGTGAGCCCGGCGGCGCGACCTTCGACTACGACCTGCCGGCGCTGGAGCTGCACGTCGCGGGCGAGGAGGTCATCGACGTCGAGCCTGGGTTCGACCAGACCTTCGACCTCAACGGTCTCGCGGTCAACCTCAACTTCGCCGACTACCGCGACGACGACAGCGTCCTGGCCGAGGACGGCACGACGGCCGAGGCCTCCGGCGGCGGGCTGGCGCTGCGCGTCACGCTGAGCGCTCCGATGCCGCTGCTGGGTGACGTCGAGGTCGCCACCGCCGAGGTCGGGCTGCTGAGCTTCCCGGAGCTCTCGGTCCAGGTTCCGCCCGGCGGTATCGCTGAAGAGGTCGTGGCGCACAGCTGAGGCGACAGACCCATGACGCCGACGTGACCACGATCGGCTGATGGTGGGGCCCGCGCGGGATACCGCGCGGGCCCCATGTCTGTGTCCAGGCCTGATCAGATCAAGCGATGCCGGCATCGAGGTGACGCGGAACGCTGGCGGCACGTACTCGTCGGGCCGTCGCCGTCAGACGTAGCGCTCCAGAATGCTCGACTCGGCCAGCCGGGAGAGCCCTTCTCGGACGCTGCGGGCGCGATTCTCGCCGACGCCGTCGACGGCCTGCAGATCGTCGACGCTGGCGGCCAGCAACTTCTGCAGCCCACCGAAGTGATTGACCAGGCGCTCGATGACGCTGTCGGGAAGGCGCGGCACGCGAGCGAGCAGGCGGAAGCCGCGGGGGCTGACCGCGGCGTCGAGTTGCTCGCCGCCGCCGGGGAAACCCAGAGTGCGCGCCACCGAACCGAGGTCGAGCAACTCGACGCCGGACAGGTTGTCGAGATCGTGGATGGCCTCGCTCAGCGTCCGGCCGCGGTTGCCCGACGGCGCCGGAAGATAGTCGCGGATGACCAGTTCACGGTCGACGTCGACCCCCGCGACCAGCTCGTCGAGTTGCAGGCTGAGCAGCCGGCCGTCGGTGCCCAGTTCGACGACGTAGCCGTCGATCTCCACCGAGATCCGCCGGACCATCTCGAGTCGTTGCGCCACGGCGACGACGTCGCGCACCGTGACCAGATCTTCGATCTCGAGGGCCGACAGGGTGCCGGAGACCTCGTCGAGGCGCAGCTTGTACCGCTCGAGCGTGGCCAGGGCCTGGTTGGCCCGGGAGAGAATCTGCCCGGCATCTTCGAGCACGTAGCGGATGTCGTCGACGTAGATGGCGACGATGCGCATCGACTGGCTGACGGAGATGACCGGGAAACCGGTCTGCTTCGCGACCCGCTCTGCGGTGCGGTGCCGGGTGCCGGACTCGGTGGTGGGAATCGAGGGGTCGGGCACCAGCTGAGTGGCGGCGGCCAGAATGCGGGTGCAGTCGCTGTCGACGACGATCGCGCCGTCCATCTTCGCCAGCTCGCGCAGCCTGGTGGCGCTGAATTCGACGTCGAGGTCGAAGCCGCCGGTGCTCATCTGCTCGATGCGCTTGTCATGGCCGAGGACGACCAGCGCCCCGGTTCGCCCGCGCAGAATCCGCTCGAGGCCTTCACGCAGGGCGGTGCCGGGTGCCACAGCTGCCAGAGCCTGGCGCAGTTTGGCGTCGGCGCCGGCTCGATCGTTGCCCTGCACGTGACCCCTGTCGTGACATAACGGCTATCGTCGTGGCTTCAGTGTACGGCGGCTCGTGTCGTCGTGACCGACGACGAGTAGCGCCGGGTGTATCAGTCTATGGCCTTCGGTGCCGAACGGTGACAAAGATCGGACAGAACGGTCTGAATGGTTCACCGAGAGGCTCCGGATGCCCCGTGTAGCGCGGAGTCCGCTGCCATGGCGAGGGCCTGTCCGACGTCCGGAACTTCGACGACTTTGATGCCGGCCGGGACCGGGCCGGGGTCCGGGGGCACCAGCGCCCGGGTGAAGCCGAGCCGCTCTGCCTCGGCCAGCCGCCGCTGCAACCCGGTGACGCGCCGGATCTCTCCGGCCAGGCCGACCTCGCCCAGCGCAGTGGTGCCGGCCGGGATGGGCGAACCATGGGCCGCGCCGGCCACGGCGAGTAGTACGGCCAGGTCGGCGGCAGGTTCGGTGAGCTTCGCGCCGCCCACGGTCGAGGTGTACACGTCGGCCTCGCGGAGTTTGATGCCGCCGCGGCGTTCGAGCACGGCGAGCACCATCGCCACGCGGGACGAGTCGAGGCCGCTGTTGGCCCGGCGCGGGGAAGCCAGCGCCGATGGCGCCACCAGCGCCTGAACCTCCCCCAGCAGCGGTCGGCGGCCCTCGAGTGTCACGGTGATGCAGGTACCGGGTACCGGCGCGGCGTGCTGGGACAAGAACAGGCCGGTGGGGTCGGCGAGTGAGGTGATGCCGGTGTCGGAGAGATCGAAGCAGCCGACTTCGTCGGCCGGGCCATAGCGGTTCTTCACCGCGCGGACCATCCGCAGCCGGGAGTGGCGATCGCCCTCAAACTGCAGGACCACGTCGACGAGATGCTCGAGCACGCGCGGGCCGGCGATGCCGCCGTCCTTGGTGACGTGGCCAACCAGGATGGTCGCGATGCCGCGCTCTTTGGCGATGCGGATCATGGCCGCAGCGACCTCGCGGACCTGGTTGACGCCGCCGGGTGCGGAATCGACCGCCGGACTGGCGACGGTCTGCACCGAATCGAGGACGATGAGTGAGGGATCGACCTCGTCGATGTGGGTGACAACCGCCGACAGGTCGGTTTCGGCGGCCAGGAACAGCTGATCGGCCACCGCCGACGTTCGTTCGGCCCGCAGCCGGACCTGGGCGGCGGATTCCTCGCCGGTGACGTACAAAGCGCGTCCTGCTTCGTGGGCCCACCGAGCGGTGACGTCGAGCAGCAGGGTCGACTTGCCGACACCCGGCTCGCCGGCGAGCAGGATGACCGCCCCTTGGACGAGTCCGCCACCCAGTGCGCGATCGAACTCGTCGACCCCGGTGGGGCGCGAGCGCGCGACGTCGATGCCGACCGACCCGATGGGCTGCGCGGTTTGACTGACCGGCCCGGCGAGCGTGGCCCCAGTACGCGGTGCCGACCCCGTGGCGGACTCGGTGACAGTGCCCCACGTCTGGCATTCGCCGCAGCGGCCGACCCACTTCGCCGTGGTCCAGCCGCACTCGCTGCACCGGAAGATCTGTGCTGCCTTGGCCATGGTCATAGACGGTATCGGCCGGCTCCGACATGGTCAGGGCTCATGGCGGAGTTCAGAACTCGTGCCAGAAGAGGTTCACGGCGTAGTCGACCGTCGTGCCCGCATGTGTCGTCAAGAAGGCGTCGGCGACCTGCGGCGGGAACTCGATGCGGACGACCTGCTCGAACGTCTGTCGATCGGGGTGCTCCCAGCGGATGTCGAGTCGTTCGCGGTGCCAGCCCTGCCGGCCCCAGAATCGCTCGACGGCCTCCGGGTCGTACGACGGATTCGAGCGCCGGAACCAGCGACCGAACGTGGACCGAGTGGCGTCGTTGTCGATGACGAACGCCGTGCCGCCGCGGCGCATCACCCGCGAGAGCTCGGTCAGGCCGGGCTCGCAGCCGGGACCGAAAAAGTAGGCCCAGCGCGCGTGCGCGACGTCGACCGAAGCCGACGGGACCGGGAGCTGCTGAGCCGTTCCACGCCGGACGTCGATGCGCGAGCGGAACTCGGGCTCGAGACGGGCGACCCGGCGCCTGGCGGCGGCCACCAACGGTTCGTGCGGCTCCACGCCGGTCACGTGAGAGGCGCGGGCAGCGAACAGCGGAAGATGAAAGCCGGAGCCGCAGCCGACGTCGAGCACCGATTGCGCCGCCCAGTCATGCACCCGCCGCATCGCCGCCTCGAGTACGCCATCCGGATCGACACCGCGGTTCTCGAGTTCGTAGACACGCGGATGGTTCCAGATGTTCGGGCTCGGAATGACGTCGCGGCGCACGGAAAGCGAGTTTCGCAGACGGGTGTGCCGCCTTGGGGGAGTGTGTCCACGGGGTGGTCGGTATCGGTGACATCCGGCGGAGCCCCGAGCGAGCCGGCCGGGCACTGCGGCACGTTTCGGACATCAATGCGCAATTCAGTGAAGATTCGAAAGTAGGGATGTTCGAGTCAATGTGCTGACGACATCAGTGACATTAGGAAAATGAGCTTGACATCACTGTCACCAGCGCCGAATGTACTTCTCGGCGGGGTGGGAAATGATCCAGTGGCCCCGATGACACCTGAGAAGATTTGAGGGGAATTGTGCTGAAGAGAGTCTTGGGCGGTGCCGTTGTAACCGGCACGGCCCTTGCCGTCGGCCTCGGGATGGGGACGATGGCGTTCGCGGATACGGGGGCATCCGGGTCGTCCGATGGCCCCAGAGTGACAGATCTCCAGGACTCCGGCGTCGGTGAACTCGGGTCCTTGCTCGGCATGCTCGGCCAGGCAGGTGCTGACGACAAGGTCGACCAGGCCCTGGACGCTCTGGGCCTGGACGCCGTCGACATCGGCAACAACGTCTGCGCACTGCCGTGGTTGTGGCAGGGTCCGTTCAACGTCTTCTCCGGCGGGCAAGAGGCCTACTACGAGGCGTGTAACGGCACGAGCGGCATATCGATCGGTGACGGGATCAACATCCTCAACAACGGTGCCGAGTCGTACGGCGACGGCATCAACATCCTGAACAACACCTGCGCCGCGCCGTGGTTGTGGCAGGGCCCGCTCAACGCCGGCAACGAGGACCAGTCCGCCTACTACGTGGTCTGCAACACCGAGGAGACGACGTACGGCGACGGCATCAACGTGCTCAATGGCGCGTGCGCGCTGCCGTGGCTGTGGCAGGGCCCGGTCAACGTGTTCGAGGAGGGCCAGGAGGCACACTACGTCGCGTGCAACAGTGACGGCACCACCTACGGTGACGGCATCAACGCGGGCAACAACATCTGCGCGCTGCCGTGGCTGTGGCAGGGTCCGATCAACGGCCTCTCGGACGGCCAGTCGGCTCAGTACATCGCGTGCAACAGCAACGGAACGCTGACCGGCGACGGCGTGAACCTGCTCAACAACGCCTGCGCCGCGCCGTGGCTGTGGCAGGGCCCGATCAACGCTGTCCTGGGCGACCAGGAGGCCTACTACGCGGCGTGCAACAGCAACGGTCACGAGTCCGGGAGCGGGCTCAACCTCCTGAACGAGATCTGCGGGCTGCCGTGGTTGTGGCAGGGGCCGATCAACACGCTGGTCGGCAGCCAGGACGCCTACTACGCGGCCTGCAACAGCGGCGCCCCCGAGGCCGAGGTGGACGGGACCGAGGTGGACGGCACTGAGGTGGACGGCACTGAGGTGGACGGCACTGAGGTGGACGGCACTGAGGTGGACGGCACTGAGGTGGACGGCACTGAGGTGGACGGGACCGAGGTGGACGGGACCGAGGTGGACGGGACCGAGGTGGACGGGACCGAGGTGGACGGGACCGAGGTGGACGGCACTGAGGTGGAC